>JBBUEA010000032.1:0-1784 GCA_038057035.1 Patescibacteria group bacterium
GTGATTCCTTATTATCTTCTAGTTAAATCTTTGAAATCCGAATGGAGATTCAAATAACTCGGCTTTTTTTCAAGAACCAGACCGTGCTTATCAGCTAAATTTTCCAGATTTTTATGGTCAAGTAAGGCATAAAAATCGTTTTTCAGCGCGGAATCCCTGCTTTCTAATTCAACAATCTCTTGTTCTAAAGATTTAATCTGATGGCGAAACGCGACTTCGGTATTATATTCATAAACATAAATTCCTACGGTCAGCAGAACAATTAAGGAAACGATTGCCGCATAAAATTTTTTTAATTTAAACGTTGGTTTTATGATAGTCATTAATTTTTACGCCATAAGCGCGGCCCGCAATTTGGCGGAACGGCTGCGCGGATTAGAATTTATTTCTTCGGCGGCGGGCCGAACCGGTTTTTTTGTAATAATTTTTAAAATATTTCTTTTAGCCATTGCCCTAAAATAATGCTTTATCATCCTGTCTTCCAGCGAATTAAAGCTAATGATGCCGACACGCGCTTTTGGCGCGAGAATTTGCTCCAAAGAATCCAAAAATATTTCCAAATTTTCCAGCTCGCGGTTAATATAAATTCTAAAAGCCAAAAAGGTGCGGGTGGCGGGATGCAGACGGCCCCGTTCGTAATTTCGGGGAACGGCGTTTTTAACCGTTTCAGCCAGCTCTAAACTTGTTTCCAAAGGCTTTATTTTTTCCTGTTCAACTATTGCTCTGGCTATTCTTCCGGCAAAACGTTCTTCGCCGTAATTTTTTATTATTTCGCGTATTTCGTTTTCGGTAAGATTTTTTAAAATAGATTTAAGCGGAGGGCTGGATTTTTTATAAGTCATTAAAAGAGGTTCATCGCGCAAAAAACTGAAGCCGCGGCCGCCGGTTAATTGACCGGACGAAAACCCCAAATCCAATAAAACGCCGTTGGCTTTGCCTAATTTTTTATTTTTTAAAATTGTGGCGATGTTCATAAAATTATCGTTTATTAAAATTACATTATTTTTAATTTTTAATTGAAACTTTATAACGGCATCTTCATCTTGGTCAATTGCTAACAACTTTCCATTAGGCAAAATTCTTTCTAAAATAGCCGCCGCGTGCCCTCCTTCCCCTAAAGTGCCGTCTATGAAAAATTCTCCGGACTGCGGGTTTAATAATTCAATTGTTTCTTTTAAAAGAACCGGAACGTGCGCCATAAACTCTAACCTTTAAAACTTCTAACATTAAACATTTGACATCTAACTTAGTTCTAAATTCCCAACTCCGATAATTTTTCCGCTATTTCATCGGAGGCTGATTCCGTTTTCAAACGATACTGCCGCCAATTATCCGCGTCCCAAATTTCTATACGATTATACAAGCCGGCAATCACAATCTGCTTTTTCAAACTTGAGTAATCGCGAAGATAATCGGGAATCAAAATTCTTCCTTGGTTATCCAAACTAACTTCCATGGCTCCGGCCAGCATCAAACGGACAAAAGCGCGCGAATTAGATTGAGCCAAGGGCAAGCTTATTAATTTTTGGGCAAGCGATTCCCATTCTTTGCTTGCCAGTAAAAATAAAGAATGGTCTAAGCCTCGGGTAATAACTCCGCCTCCACTTAATTTCGCGCGAAACTTGGCCGGTATTGCCAAGCGACCTTTAGAATCTAAATTATGTTGATATTCACCGATGAACATGCCAATGTTGTTTAAATTTATAAGCCGAGCTCAATACTCGCCCCTGTTAGATGCGGAAAATAAGACAGGGTTTGATAATTGACCTTGTTTTGGATATTTT
>JBBUEA010000033.1:0-7658 GCA_038057035.1 Patescibacteria group bacterium
TAGGTCCTGCATAACTCGCTGAAAGTAGCCGATGGCAACAACGACTTTAATATTTTCGCCATTGCTTTCAACCTGCATAGACCCTCCGGGAACCCGTTGACCTGCGTCATTAACGGTCGGCACATCCAATACGGCCGAACCTTTAATGCCAGTGTATATATGTCGCGGGTCAATAGTCGCGTTTTTGCTTAGGACAGCTTTTAATTCGGCATAATAAGCCGAGTTAACGGCCTTTATCCTTTTAACGGCAGTTTCTAAAAGTTCCTTCAGCCGCATCGCTTCATCCCGAGACCCGTTAAGTTTATAGGTCTCAGTGAAAACCTGAACTATAACCGCAGCCTTTGCTACTTGGCCTACTCGTTCCATAACCCCTAACTGGATTAATCCAGGAAGGTTTTTATGGAATTTACTCCCTTCTATAGCAGCAAAAAGAGAATCTCTTTTTGTCGCCGAAACAATCATTGCTTCGGCATAAGCCACCCTGGCTTTCCAAATGGAAAGCGGGAGCCTGCCATTTTTGCCTGACTGAACTTGAGGAGCGAGATGAACTATTAACTCATGTTCATACTCTTGAATGCTGTCAGCTAAAGCTTCTTTTTCCATCCGGCTCATTGAATCAAGCCGAATTAGCTGGGCCACCAAATCAGCTATATAATTGCCGATTTGGTTAAGGTATTGCTGTTGTTCCGTTGCTTGCCGGACTGCATTAGCCATCTTAGCATCAAGAGACTCTAACTTTTTGATAGATGGCAGTTTTACAACAATAGGTTTTACAGACGCAGGCGCGGGCTTGAGTTCTTCCGTAGCTATGATATTACCAAGGGTCGCAAAAGGTTTATATTCAAGCGGTTTATTATCAGAATATTTATTTTCCATCTTAAAATCCTCCAGAGAGCGCTATGCTATAGCATAGCGTTAAATGTGAATAAAATTTTCAGCTTTTGCATTATTACAGTAATAATGCAAAAGCCATGACTAGGCCGTATATAATTTGCTAATACTTTCTACCTCCTTTCCTTTTATTAAATTGTTTAGGTTCTAAAACTGCTAACAAAATACCATAAAAATAAAAAGCCGTCAATCCCTTTAATAAATTAGGATTAACGGCTTGATAGAACTCAAGCGGCAACAGCGGCTGGCTTGGCAGAAACCAGAATATCAGGAACCTCTTCTTCAGAAACGCGGCGGCACTGGACAACTATTTTTTTATCCTCATCCCAAGCCCAGACTTCAAAATAAACAACTTCATTGCCGGCAAGTGTCTTGAAGTAGACTGGAATAAATGAACCGGACAATCCGGGATAAGCAAGACGAAAATAATTTCTATCCCAACTGTCTTTGGCGTCAAAACCGAAAACTTTTTCTTCGCCAAAACGGCTGGCGATTATCCAATTGCTCGCCGCTAATTTACAAGAAAACTGCAACATCCTGTATCTTGGCGCCGGAAAAATAATGGGCTCAAAAATAACTTGGACTGCCCCATCGGATTTAACGATTTCAAGCGCTGGTTCATAAACCTTCTGAATAAAATGGTTTTTATAAATTAAACCATTCTCCATATAACGTTGGTCTATCCCTAACGCTTCTTCCGGCAAAAAAGAATTTTCCAACGACACCCTTAAAGTGTCGTTAGAAATCTTATGAAACTTCTTCCATATTTTCATAAAATCCCCCCTTTTAATAAGCAACGGCTAATTGCGGCATCGGCGGAGTTATTTTTTTAACGCGGCGATTAAAATTTATCGCCGTTTCCACCACAGCAATAAGTTGCTCTGGATAACGCCAACGCGAACGCAACTCCTCCCAACTTTCAGCAAGGTCGCAGGTTATTGTCAGCAGTCTGAATTCTTCCTCAAACTTTAAATAAACCATGCTAAACCCGCGCTTACCGGAACAAACAACAATCCCGCTGTCGCAATTATCAAAAACAAAATATCCGTTTTTTTCCTGTTCTTTCTGCAACTGAGAAATTCTCGTTCTTCTAACCACAAACGCCCTAGCGTCTTTTTTCAAAACGCAAACTTCGGTGCGCGGCAAAATTTTTATCAGCCGAGTTTCTTTTAAAATTGGCGCATGAATAAAAATTTTATCCCGACGCCCTGTACATATCTGCGGTACTTTCTGCATTAAACACCTCCTTGCCTGAATTATTGCGTAAATACCAATCAAGGTATTGCGCCTCATATTTTAATTCTTCCACAGCCCTTAATACCCTTCTTTTATCGGAAGGATATATGGCTTTTGAGAAATCAAGGTCAATGCCTGACCCCGGCAAAGCATCAGGAGAAAACCAGCCGGCATCGTCAGTTTCCGGACTGTTCTTTTTCAAAACACCGTCAATTATCTTGGATTTATAAGTAATAACGGCGTGACGACTATATTCCTCACGAAATAATTCCCGTTCAATCTGAACAAGAAAACCGGTTTCTTCCAGCGCCTCCCTAATAGCCGCTAAAATATAGCGGTCATTTTTAGGAATATAAATCAAAACTTCTTGCTTGAAAATATGACCTTGTTTTAACAAAATCATAATTTCCTTATATATATCAGCGATATTTTCTTCGGATTCAACACCGCCGCCCGGAAGACCCCAGCCCGGCTTTTTGCCGTTATTATATTCCCAGCCCGAATCTCCGCGTTCATGAACAAGGAGAACCCGCCCCAATGAATCAAAGATTTCATTTTTAACAGTCGTGTGCATCAAAAACCTCCATATTAAAGTTTTAAGTTGCTTATTTACTCTCTATTTAACTACAAAAATTTGATTTCGTCAACCCCGCACCTTTTGTAGCACAAACCTTGCTTTAACTCAATTAGAGGCGCAAGCCGCCTTACGGCTCTAATTGGTTGATATTTTAAAATCTCTGCCGCAAAAGATGCTGGGTCAACCCCACACATTATACATACTCTTCACTAACGCTTAAACGAATACTACAATAATAAAAGCGTTTTATTAAAGCTTAACAACAAAACAAGGGTTGAAAAAAAATGGAAGAGCAAAAAAAGCGGTATTGTTTTGACATTCCGATTCACTGCGAACACGGACATTTAATGGAAGCTATTGGCATGCAAAAAGAAAATCAAGAAAAAACTTCGCAGGTAAAAACTTGGCGATTTATAATGACTGCTTCCTGTGAAAAATGCGAAAAATTGATGACATTTAATGTTGCTGTTGCAATAACCAAGAAAGCTCTAAAAAACCAATTTTTGCCGAGAATAAAAAACTTGCCCAACGACAGGCAATCAAAAAGAATCCCTCGATAACGAGGGATTCTTTTAATTTATTAAGAGAAGGTTAAAAAATCCTTAATTTTCTGAAAAGCCGTTCTATTAAGCATAAAATTACAGCTCAAAAACCATTATATCTTGATATTGATGGTCAACAAAAACTTTTTTAAAACGAACATCGGTTTTCAGCAAAGCCGTAAAATCGGGCGTATTTAAAACAGGATAATTGCCGATGCCTTTAGACGCGTCTATAAATACGTACTTGGCTTTAAAAACATCTTTTATAACAGTGTAAATATCCAGACTTTGCTCTTTATCACATTTTTTTCTCGGACAAACCGGTTCGGACATTATAATATGCTTCCAAAGCCAGAAAGTATCGGGATTATAAGCGTAAGTAAAAGTTTCCGCCATCCCCGTAATATACCGATTATTTTGATTGAAAAAAACAAGGCGCGGGTACATATCAAACCTCTGCTGGAAAACAATATCCCCTTTCCGGGAATTGTCTCGCATAAATTCCGCGGCTCCCTTATACATATCCGGCGCCGGCTCTTGTTGCAGAATATTCATAAAAAAAACGGCGGGGACAACAACATTTAAACCAACTATAGCCCAAAAAACGCGTAGTAGGTTTTTTTTGCGGCGCGCGAGTTCAATTAAAAATTGTTTGGCCGCGATAACGATTTCCGTCAAAGCGGCGCCGGGAAAAAACGCGTCAAACTCTCCGGCGTAAAGCCGTTTTAACACTGGAATAATAGAGCCGGCGAACACCGTTGTTAAAAAAAGAACAGTCATAGGCGCGGCGTATTCCGAAGCCCTGTTAATTACAATCATTAGAACAAAAAAAACTTGCGATAATATAAAAAGATAAAAACGTTCAAATTTAAAAGCCTGCTTTAAACCAATGTGGCGGATGCGGCCGTAGTAAACGCCGCAAACAATGAAAAATGGAATGGCGAGAATATTAATATTGCCTATTGGCGTCGTTAATTCAATAATATTGTCAATGCCGCGAAAAAAAAGATTGAAAAGGGTAAGCAGAGTAATATAAAAACCGTTATAAAGATAATTTAATGAATCCGGCCTGATGAAAATTCCGGCAATTAACGAAACTGAAGCAAATAAAAAAAGGCGGAATTTTTTTATGTTTTCAAAAATTTTCAGCTTATTAATGCCGTTGTGCAAAACAGAAGAAACGCCGTGAATAAACGGCGGAATTAATACTACTAACGCCAGAGAATAAAAAAACGGCAGAAAAAAAGAAACAATACTAACGCCGAATACCGAACGTCGGTAAGAAAAATACGATGCGGCCAAAACAAAAATCATGGCTATTATATGCGGCCGGTAGACAAAAAGCCGGAACGTGAATGACGGGATAATAAAAAATAATATAAGCGTGGCAACCAGTGAAAATAAAATAATATTGCGCCTGTCCGGCATCGCCACTTCACGTTTTATCACATCTCTTGCAATAAGAAAAAAAACCGTTAAAAAAAACGCGCTTAAAATTGAATGAAAAATCTTCGCGCCCGCAATCAAAGAAAGATAATTATTTATGTCAAAACCGAAAAAATTTAAAAAAAGAGCGAGTAAACTATGATACCAATAATAAAGGTCGGCATAATGCGTTGACATTGTTGAAAATACGGGGAATAACAATTGCTCTCCCGTTATATAAGCAACCGAGTGCGCCAAATGATACGCCGGGTCATCGGCGCTGGATAATTGGGGACGCGAAAGCTGAATATAAAGAAACACGGATAAAAAAAACATAAAAAGCACGAGCGGGGCCGCCAGCCATATCAATTTTTCCGTTAAGCTCAGTTTAAATGTCATTTTTATAAAACTCTTTTTTCAGCTTAAAAAGCGCGATGAGGTTTTTAAAGCCGTCTTTAACCGGCGATAATTTTGAAACCCCGACGCGCTCCGCGCAAACAATATGATGCTCGGCAAAATACAGCAAGGGATGGGTCGCCGCTCTTATCTGAATTTCTTGCGGCATTGAAAAACCTTCATTTGCAACGGCGATATGGTTCAGGACTTCTTTTCTAAACACCCACATGCCTGATTGCGAATCAGAAAGTTTGATGCCAAAAATAATTCTAATCGCAATATTAAAAAAATGGTTGCCGATCAACCGTAAAGGCCGCATTGTCATATCTTTAAGAGGAAAACGGCTGCCTACAACAAAATCAACGTTTAAAGTTTCCAACAACCGCATCATAGGAATAATTTGATCAACCGGATGCTGGCCATCGCCGTCAATAACCGCCAACACATCGCCCCCGGCAACGGTAAAGCCTTTTTTTATCGCCGCGCCCACCCCTATTTTTTTTTCGCGCACAACTCGGGCTCCGTTTTTTTCCGCAATTTCAGCCGTCCGGTCAGTGGAATTATTATCAATAACCACAACTTCAAAAAATTCTTTAGTCTTTGGAATGGACCGTATCACCCTTGCGATTGACGCTTCTTCATTATAACAAGGAATAATAATTGAAATTTTCATATGCCAATATGAAAATAATAACAAAAATCCCCGTTAAAGCGAGGATTTTTATTAATTAAGATTTCAATTTAAGAATCAGTCTTTTTTCTTCCGGCTTTACGGAATCAATCGTAAATTTATAAGACTGGCCAACGGATAATTTACTTTTCATTTCTTCCATGCCGCCGAATTCGGAAATATGAATGAGCCCTTGGATTTCAGCGTCAAGATTGATAAAAGCGCCGAAGGGATTGAATTTATAAACGGTTCCAGTTACTGTTTCGCCGGCTTTGTATTTTTCTTCAACTTTCAGCCAGGGGTCCGGCTTCAAAGCTTTTAACGAAAGTGAAACTCGGCCGTCCTTAATTTCTATGATTTTAACTTTTACCGGTTCGTCAACTTTCAAAACTTCTTTCGGATTATTAATCAAACGGTGGTCAAGCTCGGAAAGATGAATCAAGCCTTCAACTTTTGTGTTGTCGGCGAATTTAACGAACGCTCCGAAATCCGCGACTCCGGAAACAATGCCGTCAATAATCTGCCCCGCTTCGTAATTTTTCAAAAGGCTTTTAATGCCTTCTTCGCTTGCCTCGCGCTCTGAAATAATCAGCTTGTTAGTGCGAAAATTAAGGTCAATGATTTTAACGTTCAATTCCGAGCCGACAAGTTTTTTCAGCTCTTCAATTATTTTTGCCTTATCGCCGTCGGTAACGCGGGGATAATGATCGCTGGCTAGCTGGGAAACCGGCAAAAAAGCCTGCAGCTGCCTGATTTCAGCCATTAAACCGCCGCTGTTATATCCGGAAATTTTCACTTTTAAAACTTCGTCTTTTTCTTTCAACTCCTTAATCTCATCCCATGATTTCTGCTTACTGGCCGCCGTCAAGGAAAGCTCCGTATAACCCTGTTCATTTTCCGCTTCCGCGACTTTAGCGGTAAGCTCATCGCCAATAGCCATACTTTTAAGCATATTTTTTGCGTTCAGCAGTTCCAAACCGTAAATAACTCCGGTGCCATACCGGCCCAAGTCAACAAAAACCGCTTTTGAAGTTTTTGACAAAATCCTGCCTTTTGCCAAATCGCCGGTCCTTAAAACAGCCGCTAACTGGGGCTCGTTTTTTATCAACCGGTTTAATGATTCATTTTTAACAGCATTTACAATAGGCATGCCAATGTGATTAAAATTTACGAGTCCCGAAGGGACGCCTTCGGCGCCCAATGCGAAGTAAATTTTACTATCACATTGAGCACCCTGTGAAATGCCCCGCGGGGCTACTGCTAAAAGCAGTATTTCACAGGGTAAGGTTTACTAATCCCGCCATAGACGGGAAGTAAATCCTTAAAATATTAAACAAAACAAATAAAAAAAGCAATATTTATGTTCTTAAAAAATTAATCGTTGCTCCAATCAGCTTTTGAAATATTAGCCTGGCACAATATTTCAGAAATTAAATGCTTTGAAATATCGCTTTTGTGAGGATTAGGAATACGAACTTTCAGCTTGCCTTTTGCCATAAATAAATGGCGGCCGCTTGAATAAGGGCCGTCAAATCCGAACTTGCGAAACTTTTTGACTAACTCGCGCCAAGAAAGATTTCTAAACATTTTTTACCAGTTCTCGGCGGTCAATTTTAATTTCAAAACCCGATATTCTATCGCCTTCTTTAATTTTTAAAAACAGCCAGTCTTCTAAAACTTCCTGAAGTTCTTTTCGGCAATCTTCTAAATTATCGGCGTTAGCCCATACTCCATTAAGACCTGGGATTTCTCCAAAATAAGTTCCATCTTTAAGTAATTTATAACAAGCTCTGCGCAATTTTTTAGCTATATATTCACTCAACATATAAGAATATTTATCACGGCTCTATCAAAATTGCAAACTAATGTATAAGGCCACCCACTTTTGCACTCGGCGGGCATTTTAGCGACTGCTGATTGG
>JBBUEA010000034.1:0-1760 GCA_038057035.1 Patescibacteria group bacterium
GCTCGGTTGTTCACAAACCAACCAAAAAAGTCACGGTTTACCAGCTCACTTGCGCCGGTTTAGGCACAACAAAGTTTTGGAATACGGAAGTTAAAATGTTTGAGTCGTCCCGCAAAGAAATCCGGCCGCGTTAATCAATACTTCAACATATAAAAATGCTATAATAAACTTATGCCACAGAAAAAAATAAAAAAAGAATTATCGTCAGCGGAACGGGGTTTCGGCGTAATTTTAGAAGATATTGATTCAAAACTTGATTTAGTCGTTGAGGGACATCAAGTTCTTGATAAAAAAATAGATGGAGTTGACGCGAAAGTGGATAATCTCCAAAAAGAAATGAATTATAAATTTGATGTTGTTTTTGAAAAATTCGGCGAAATTGACCAAAGATTTGAACAAGTTGACCAAAGGTTTGAACAAATTGACCAGCAATTCAGCGAAGTAAAAGACGAACTTCATTTAATCCGCAATGATCTTAAAGAAAAAGTAAGCCGCGATGAGTTTGTCTTGCTGGAAAAACGGGTCGCGATTTTAGAAAGGTCTAAAAAATAAAAAGTTATTAATTTATTATGTTTCAATTTCTAAAATCTCTTCCTAATTTTTTGCTTGTTATTTGTATAGGCTTTTTAACGGCTTTTATATTTGCCTTGGCTCAATGGACAGCGCCGACATTCACTCCGCCTAGTTGTCCAACCGGCACGCCAGGCTGTGATATACCTTTAAACACCGGCTCGGCTACCCAAACAAAAACAGGGGGGTTGAATATAACAAAACTTCAATTAGGAGATAAATGGCTTCTTTCAGGAGTTGGTGATATTCATGGTAATGATGATTGGTTAAGACTTTTCAATTCAAGCGGCAATGATTATTATGGTGGTTTTGCAACGAACAGATTATGGGTAAAAAATGATGCTTATTTTGCGGTGGTTGGCGGCAACGTCGGGATTGGAACAAAGTATCCGCAAGCAAAGTTGGATGTGAGGGGAGGGGCCATAGGCGGAATATTTCAAACCGACTCTAATGGTTATAATCTAAAACTGCCATCAAGAAATGATATAAATAGAGGAGCTTATTTATTTGCGACTACCCCAACACTCACATTCGACTGGAACGGCAATACAATAGCCTCCTGTCCGGAGAGTGCTCAATTACTTGCATGGAATAATAATTATACGACGCCCGTAGGACTTTGCGTTAAATTCTTTTAATAATTTGGCTCATAATAATAATGAATAACTCTCATCTCAACAATTTCTTCGTCTTAACTTTTGCGCTTACGGCTTTTTTGCTCGGCTTTTTAATCGGTAAATTGCCTTTAGTCGGCGTAATAAGCCAAAAAGAACAGCCCCAAGCCTTAAATCAAAATCCTGAATTATTTTTGCCTCCGCTTCCTGATGAAATTTTTTCAGTATCCGGAGAAATTAAAGCCATTGAAAATAATGTTATTTCCCTGGAAATCGTTTCTTTAACCGAAAGATTCGTATTTGCCGTTGCCCCTAAAATGGAAACCAGAAAAATAACAGTTGCCAAAGACGCGAAAATAACCAAATTTGACCCTTTTATTTTGCCGGAAATAGACAAAAAAACCGGCGAAATGAAACCATTTAAGCAAGAAGTCATTAAATTTTCCGACCTAAAAATCGGGGATAGAATAACCGCCACCGCCAAAGAAAATATTAAAACCAAAATGGAATTTGAAGCCGCTGAAATCCAGCTTCAAATTCTTCCTGAACTCCCTGAATTGCCAGCCTAACTTTACG
>JBBUEA010000035.1:0-7912 GCA_038057035.1 Patescibacteria group bacterium
GCCGCATTTCCAAATCGGCAGAGGCGCGCCCCAGTAACGTTCGCGGGAAACAGCCCAGTCTTTGGCTTCTTTCAACCACTCGCCGAAACGGCCGTCTTTTAAATACGCCGGAATCCAATTAATTTTTTTATTAGCCGCCAGCAATTCCGTCCGCAAACGGCTCATTTCAATAAACCAGGATAATCGGCTGAAATAAATCAGGGCTACGCCGCACCGCCAGCAAAAAGGATACTCGTGCTCAATAACCGCGCTGGCGTAAATTTTATTTTTTTTAACCAAATCAGCAATGATATCTTTATCCGCTTCTTTAACGAACTTGCCCGCTCCCGGAAAACCGGCTTTGACTTTTCCTTTTTCGTCAACGGTAACGGGAATGTCTTTAATGGCAATCCTGTCTTTCATTAAATTAAAATCATCTTCACCAAAAGCCGGAGCTATATGAACCAAGCCAGTGCCTTCCTCGGTAGAAACAAAATCAGCGCCCAACACTAAAAAATAGCTTTTAGCTTTTAGCTTATAGCTTTTAGATTTATAAAGCGGTTCGTATTTCAAACCGATTAATTTTTTGCCGGAAATTTTTTCAATTGGCTCAACTTTTTCGCCTTCTTTAAATGGAGGTGTTGAATATGACCAATAATAATCACCGTTAATTTTATACTTGGTGTAAGTAAGCTTTGGATTAACGGCCACGGCAACATTGGCCGGCAAAGTCCAGGGCGTGGTTGTCCAAACAAGCAAAAATTCATTTTTTTTGACTTTTGGCCGCGAAGCGGCGTTATCGTCGGATCGATAACCTCGACTTTTAACCTTAAACTTAACGTATATTGAAGGGTCTTTAGTTTTCTTGTAAACCCCGGGCTGGCCAAGCTCATGACTTGAAAGAGGGGTCTGACAGCGCGGGCAGTACGGCACGACTTTGTAAGACTGCTTTAAAAACCCTTTTTCAAAAATTTTTTTAAAAATCCACCAAAGGCTTTCAAGATAATTATTTTCATAAGTGATGTAGGCGTTTTTTAAATCCAGCCAGTAGCCAATGCGCTCGGTAAGCCGTTCCCATTCCGGCTTATAGCGCCAAACCGAAGCTTTGGCTTTTTGATTAAAAAGGTCTATGCCGAATTTTTCAATCTCGTTTTTTGATTTAATGCCAAGCTCTTTTTCGGTCGCCAGCTCTATAGGCAAACCATGAGTATCCCAACCGGCTCTGCGGGGAACAAAATACCCTTGCATTGATTTGTAACGCAAAACCGCGTCTTTAAAAACGCGCGCCAGAACATGATGGATGCCGGGCTGACCGTTGGCGTACGGCGGGCCTTCGTAAAAACGGAATGGTTTTTTGCCCTTCCTTTTCGCAAGAGATTTTTCAAAAATTTTGTTTTCCCGCCAAAATTTCAGAACTTTTTCCTCAACTTCCGGCAAATTGAAATTTTTTAAGCCTTTAAGCATTTAAATGCGAAACCGCTTTAAAATAATCTTACATCTTAAAGCCGCGCCTCCGCAAATAAATGTTTTATCGCTAGTTTTCCAATTCAAGCTTTTTAAAATAAATCCGGTATCACTTACCGCTATGCTGTAGCATAACGGTAAACAAACATCATAATAAAACTACGACAAATAAAAGTTTTTGGATTCAGTCCTTTTAAAAATAAAGTTGTTTAAATTATTAACCGCTATGCTGTAGCATAGCGGTAACCGCAATCCAAACGCATTAAAAATAAAACAAGGCATTACTTACCGCTATGCTATAGCATAGCGACGGCGTAAACATAAATAAACTGCCTCGCGGCAAACTGATGAAAAAATATTGCGATTAAAACAGAGTTGAAGCCATTTTAACGTTGGAAGCTTTTACTCTTTAAATAAAGGCTGTGTTTATAAAGCTATGGACTTCACATTCTTTTTGGCAAAGAAATTCCCAAAAGTTCTAATGTATTTTTTAGCACAATCTGAACCCCTTTGACAAGAGCCAGCCGCGCCTCCGCTAAATCTTGAGACGCTCCAATCACCCGCTCTTTTTCATAAAAATTATGAAACGCCCGCGATAACTCCAGCGCGTAACGAACCAAATTATGAACTTGATAATTTTTAGCGATATCCTCAATCATTTTTGGAAAACAAATTAATTGGCGGATTAAATTTAAATCTTCTCTTGTTTTTAATAAATATAAATTTCCAGTTTTCCATTTTCCATTTCCCATCTTCCGAATAATGCTTCCGCATCTTACATAGGCATATTGAACATAATAAACCGGATTTTTTAAAGAACGTTCTTTGGCGAACTTAATGTCAAAATCAATATGAGAACCGGCTGAATGCGCCAAAAAAAAGAAGCGGGCCGCGTCCAAACCGACTTCATCTATCAGTTTTTCCAAGGTTTCAATATCGCCTTTGCGCTTGGACATTTTTACTTCTTTGCCGCCAGCCGACAGCCGCACGAACTGGGTAATTATTATTTCAAACAGTTCCTCTTTTACGCCTAAAGCTTTTAAAGCAAATTTTAGACGCGGCGCGTAGCCGTGATGGTCCGCTCCCCAAATGTCTATGGCTTTGCCGAATTTCCGTTTGAAAAATTTATTAATATGATACGCCAGGTCGGTTAAAAAATAAGTCGGCGCGCCGGCCCGCCCCGCTTCACGCGCAGAACGCACTAAAACCCGATCTTCGCTGTCGCCAAAATTTTGAGCCTTAAACCACAAAGCTCCGTCCTTTTCATAAGTTAATTTTTTATTTTTCAGAAGTTTTAAAGCTGATTCAATTTCTTTGCTTTTAAACAAAGATTCCTCGTTGAAAAAAGCATCATATTTAATTTGCAATTTTTTCTCTATGAAATGGCGGTTTAATTTCTGGATATGATTCGCAAGTTCATAACCCGCTTCGCCGGAACTCAATTTGCTTAACTGTTTCTTTAATTTTTGATTTTTATTCAAATAAAAGCTCTGAACATAAGGGTAATCGCTTGATTCGCCGACAGCGGTTTTTCCCAAATTTTTTATTTGTTCGCTGATACGGGCGTTATTAACATAATATTCTGTTTTAACCTTATATCCGGCGAATTTTAAAATATTCGCCAACGCGTTGCCAAAAAAAGCGCCTCGACCGTTGCCGATATGAATTGGCCCGGTCGGATTAGCAGAAAGGAATTCTAATAAAATATTAGATGTTAGATGTTTAATGTTTGATGAACCATATTTTTGTTTTTGCTTTAAAATAATTTTAAGTTCATTTTGCAAAGTTTTCGGCGAAAGCCAAAAATTTATAAAGCCCGGCGGCGCTATTTCAATTTTTTCAAAAAAACCCCTTGGCGCTGTTTCGGAAATTTTATCAACGATTTCTCCGGCGGTAATCATCGGGTTCCCCCTCGCGGCTTTCGCCAATTTTAAAGCTGCGTTGGTTGAATAATGGCCGAATTTTTCTTGTTCGGGCGCAAAAATTTCAGGCTCAATTCCCCTATTGACATTTTTTTTAATGAGGTCTATAATGTTTTGTAAGATCATTGATAATTTATAAGGATTAAGCGGCGCGATAAAATTGCCGCTTAATGACTGCACTTATGAGTACTTTCAATAATAAGGAGTGCAGTCACTTAAATACCTAATCTTTTAACTAAATAATCATAGGAGGGTATTCCAATGTAATACGCACAGCCTCGTTTAGCGAGGCTTTTTTATTTGTAAATATCATACGTTCCAACCTCCAGAAATAAAACGATTCTTTCTTTTAGAAAAATAAATTTAACTCTGTAAGACTCCGTAACATAAAAGACCCAAGCTTCTTTTTCTTTTCCGTGAAGTTTATGCGTATTTAAACGAAAGTCAAAAGGGTTTTCTCTAAAAATTTTTTCTTTCTTTTCGGCCAAATTAAAAATGCGACTCGGAAGTTTTGAAATTTGCTTCAAAAACCTCCTAGAATAATTAATCTCTATTCTGTTTTGCATAAACCTTAATGGCCTTTTTCAAGGAAGAAGCTTTTATTGTTTTACCTCTTTTATATTCACTTAACCCTTCTTCCACAAGTTTATCTAATTTCTTAGCTTTTTTACCGGCTAAATAATAAGTAGGCGCAACCTTAGCAATAAGAAGCCGGTACTCTTTTAATGGCAGAATAACCACGCCTGATTGTTTTTCTATTTTTTCTTTTTGAATAGTAATAGTAGCCATAATTATTAAATTTATCCTATCTCTCGGTTAAGGTCAATTTAAGATGGTTGTTTTTTACAGCTTTGATTTAATTTTCCCGGACATCTAAAAATTAAACTCTTTCCAAATTCCGATAATGACAAAATCCGCAGTTAGAGCTTGCCGGCGGCTCCGGCCCTTCCAAAGCTTTTACCGCCTGACGGAAATTTTCTTTTGCCAAATCAGGATTGGTTTTAACTTCTTCAACTAAAACATTAAACTCCATCGGTTTTTCAACATCCATATGCTTATGGTCAAAATACCAGTAAACAAGATAGGCGATATTTTTGGTTTGAATTCCGTTTTCCTTTAAAAACAAAGTGTAAGCGCTCATCTGGTTGATATGGGCGAAATGAGGCTCGGCTGGAGGAAAACCTTTGGTTTTATTATCCAAAGGAACAACAAAGCCTCCGTCTAGCTCCACTGCGTCATCCAGCATACCGTTGAAATAAGCGTTCGCTTCCTTGTCAAAATAACCAAAAGAACGGGAGCGAAATCTAGAAATTAAAGCCTTATCGCTCAAAAGCCGGCCCGGCAGTTTATTTTTAAGCATCGGCGGGGTGCCGTCGCCTTCGCGCCAATGGTCAAAATAAACTTTCAAAGTGTAATCAACGCCGCTCGGCAAAGTGGAAAACGGGGTTGCCGGCCGCCTGATACCTTTATTAAACAACAACCAAAAACAGCGCGGGCATTCAAGATAAAGCGATAAAGAAGAAGGCGAAATTTTTAAGACGTCTGATAAGCTCATTTACATATTTTACCTAAAATAAACAAAAACCGCCAAATTTAATTTGGCGGCTAAATTTAACGGCTCAATCATAAAAAATGCCGGCGCTTTAATCCTTTTTGATGGCATCCAAAATTTTCTCCGTTTCATTATAAAACATCGCTCCGCCTGATATCAACATAATCAAAATCATAAAGAAAAAAACCCAACCGTGCTCAAAAATGTCAAAAATAATCAACAGCGCAAGGCCGTGAACAACTAAAATATTTCCGGCAATCAGTGAAAAAAAATCCGGTTTCGCGCATTCTTTAACCATTGCATCTCCTTTTTTGCTTTAATTTAAAACCTAAAATGCTAATCTAAAAATAGACATGCAAGTTATTACTGTCAATAAGCGGGCTGGTTTTGAATATGAAATACTGGAAACCTACGAGGCCGGCATAGCGCTTAAAGGCTTTGAGGTAAAATCCGTTAAAAGCGGCAGAATCGGTATTAGCGGAGCTTATGCCGTTATTAAAAATAACGAAGCGTGGCTTATAAACGCCGACATCCCGCCATACCAGCCGAAAAACACGCCCGCGGATTATGACCCTAAACAAACCCGCCGTCTTTTGCTGCGCAAAGAAGAAATAAAAACTCTAATCGGCAGAACGCAGGAAAAAGGCTTGACTTTAACGCCCCTAAAAGTTTATATTAAAAAAGGTCGGATTAAGCTGGAAATCGGCTTGGGAAAAAGCCGGAAAAAAGCCGACAAGCGGCAGGTTATTAAAAAACGGGAGATTAAAAGAGAAATTAAAAAAGCGTTTGCCGGCTAATTCAAAATGCCCTGAACTAAAAGTGAAGGGCTAAAAATGGGGATGGCAAGTTTCGACAAGGATTTTCTTTAAAAATCGCAAGCCGAGCCGATTGTCTCGTAAATCCAATCAAAACAAAATAACTGCCAACAGAAATGTGGCGTTTGCTCCGGCTTTTGCATAAATCGCCGGCGCCATCAGTCCTTGACGCCTGATAAAGGAAAAACTGGTGTTATAATCAGGACCGTCCCGCTGAAAATGTTTCGCGTAAGCGGGATTAAATAAGCGAAGCAAAATTGTCCCGTAAAACAGGACTAAGCTTGTAGAAGTTTTTAAACGAAAACTTATGGACAAGGGTTCAATTCCCTTCATCTCCACATTAATCTTTGTTAGAAGTTAGATGTTCAAGGTAAGAAGTTTGCGGTTAAAATTTCCCCAAACTTCTAACGTCTTACTTCGAACATCCAACATCGAACATTATTAATACAAATATTCAGCAATACCCAATCAACAACCAAATAAAAGCTAAAGAGCTAAGGGTCATAGACGACAGCGGCGAGAACCTGGGCGTGTTGACTTTGGAGCAGGCGCTGGATTTTGCCAAAAAGAAAAATCTTGATTTAATTGAAATTGCCTCCGCCGCCAAACCGCCGGTGGCTCGCATAATGAATTTTGATAAATTCCGGTATCAAAAAGAAAAGGAATTTAAAAAACAGCGCCAAGGCCAAAAAACAATTGAGCTAAAGCATATCAGGATAAGCGCCCGGGCCGCGCGTAATGACCTTGAAATAAAAATCCGCCAGCTTGAAGAATTTCTGGAAGAAGATCATAAAGTGGAAATCCAACTGTTTTTAAAGGGTCGGGAAAAGGGCAATAAAGAATGGGCGTTGTTCAAACTTCAAGAATTCCTGCAAATGATAAGCAAAAGCTACGCAATCACAATGGAGCCAAGATTTGTCGGTAAGGGCTATGTTGTGCAGATAATTAAAAAATAAGGGCTTGGCCTAAATTTTGGAGTCCTGAGCAAAGCCGAAGGACGAACGAAATTTAGTAGTCAAATCTTACCCTGTGAAATACTGCTTTTGGCAGTAGCCGCAAAGCGGCATTTCACAGGGTGCTCGTTTTTGCAGCTAAATTTTCTGCGCTAAAAACGAGCTTGAAAATTTAGGCAAAAAACGGCATGCGAAAAAGTTTCACCACAAGAATAAAAATAACGAAAACCGGTAAAGTTATGCGAAGAGCCATGGCGCAGGATCACTGCCGCGCCAAAAAAAGTTCGCGCCAGCTTCAACGGATAAAACGGCCCCGCTCTCTTGCGTTAAAAAAGAAAACAATCGTAAAATACCTTTAACTAGCGACAAGTGAAATGTAAAATGTTGAATGTAATATTTTTTTCTGTCGCATTCTACATTTAACACTTTCCCCATGTCGCATTTAACATTAAACATTCAAGATGAGTAGAGTAAAACGAGGAAAAATTGCGCACAAAAAACGGGAAAAACTGCTAAAATATACCAAAGGGTATAAATGGGGCAGAAAATCAAAAGAACGGGCCGCCAAAGAAGCCCTGCTTCACGCATGGACTCACGCTTTCCGCGGCCGCAAAGAAAAAAAGCGGAACTACCGGCGGCTTTTCACCGTTAAAATAAACGCCGCCAGCCGCGAAAACGAATTAAGCTACAGCAAATTCGCCGCCGCGTTAAAAAATAAAAATATAAAACTTGACCGAAAGATTTTAGCTGACATCGCCGAAAACCATCCAAAAGTTTTCAAAAAAATAATTGAGGTGGTAAAATAACAGCCGTCTACCTTACGATAGACGGCTTTTTAATAAATTTCCCTGTTATTCCTCTGCGCGGCCGGGAGAACGCCATTGCGCAAAGACTCAGCTGTCATTCACCATCTTGATAGCCCGCTGAGCGACTACCAAGAAACTTGCTAATAAAATCTCTCTTTATAATAATATAAAAGAACTGAATAATTGCGCGTGAGCTAATCCTCTTGCGGTCTGGAGCCGCCACGGAATGGATTTTAAGCCCTAACGTTGTTGGGCGCGCCGCCCAGTTTTTCGTTAGCTCACCGAGGTCGTACGCCCTCTATGCTCTAGCGCGCAAACATCTCTGTCTTCGTCGCTTAAAGCATTTATCTATATTAGCAAATAATGTGTACTGGTTCATATGATATCCTACACCCGGGTCATTGAAAAAAGATATGAAGGG
>JBBUEA010000036.1:0-4649 GCA_038057035.1 Patescibacteria group bacterium
AAATCGGCCCCAAAATAATGCCGGTAAATATCCAAAACCGATTGATATAAATCCAGAAAGCTTCTTTCAAAAGCTTGCTCACGGAATCAAGTTTTAATCGGTTTTCCATATATTACGTTAATTTCAGGTCATCGGATGCTTAATTTAAGCTATAGCCGCGACATTTAAAACATGCTTTATAAGAGTTGAAACATAGCCTGCTTCATTGTCATACCAGGATAAAATTTTCACCAAGTCGCCGTCAACGACTTTGGTGAATTTCAAGTCAACAATCGCGCCGTAGGGCTCGCCGATAATATCCGAAGACACAATCTGGTCTTCGGTTACGGCCAAAATACCTTTCCATCTCGGGGAAACCGCCGCTTGTTTAAAAATGCCGTTTATTTCCGCTTCAGAAGTTTTCCGTTTGGCCAAAAAAGTGATATCAACCACCGAACCGGTAGGAACCGGCACTCTTAAAGCCACGCCGTCAAATTTTCCTTCCAGCTCTTTAATAACCCTAGTAATCGCGATTGCGGCGCCGGTTGTTGAAGGAACGATATTTTGACCCGCTGTCCGGCCACGCCGGAAATCTTTGCCTTTAGTCGGGCCGTCAACAAGGTTCTGAGTCGCAGTATAACCGTGCACCGTGTTTAAAATTGCTTTTTGAATACCCGGATTCTCGGACATTATTTGAATCACCGGGGACGCGGCGTTAGTTGTGCAGGAACCGTTGGAAGTCAAAACAACGGCTTTAGCTTCGGCCTCGTTCACTCCGATTAAAACGGTTTTTCCCTCAACGCCGTCCGGGTCTTTTGCCGGAGCGGTTATAACAACATGCTTGGCGCCGGCGCTGATATGAGCTTTGGCTTTCTCATAAGATTCAAAAAAGCCCGTTGATTCAATCACAATATCTATTCCCAAATCTTTCCAGGGCAAACTGGCCGGGTCTTTTTCCTGAATAAATTTTATTATTTTGCGGTCTCCGCCAGAGGCGGATCCGCCTTGGTCGGAAACAACAAGATTGCCATTCTCAACTTTTATATCTTTATTAAACCGGCCGTAAACCGTGTCATATTTCAAAAGATACGCCAGATTCTCAACATCGCCCAAATCATTAATAGCAACAATATTAAGGCCTCCGCCAGAGGCGGATCCGCTTTCAGCGGAAAAAACCTGCCGGAAAAAAAGCCGGCCTATTCTGCCAAAACCGTTAATTGCTATTTTTGCCATTTTTTAAATTAATCAAACATTAAATAATTATTTATGGCATTGTGCTCGTAGAAAAAAAAGTTGAGGTCGTAAAAGAAGGCAGGGGAATATCCGGCAAGGTATTAAAGTCAGGCATTTCCGGAGCGTGAGGGTTGTTTAAGGGCACATCTCCGCTGATAAGGAATCTTGCAATATCTTCTTGGGTCCAAGCTCGGTTTTCAACAAAGAAATCGTCAAGAGCGGCATTAGGAAAAAAACCTCTGGTGGTGTCAGAAAGAAGGAGTTCTAAGGCGTTTTCACCGCTTGGTAGAATATTAGTGATAATGGGAATTTGTTGGTCTAACATTCCATCAATAAACAAATTGATTTTCCTTTGAGTATGGTTGAATGTCAATAAATAATGATGCCAATTATTGTCTAAGATTTTTGGATTGTCGGAAATTAAAAGATTGCTTTGAGGAGCAAAAGGAGGATGGGTAACTGCAAGCAAACGCCCCAAACTATCTAATAATACCCAAATGGGACGGGAATCGCCAGCGGTATTAACCACAAAAAAGATGTAACCGATAATATCAGGCGGCGTATTGGATTTTAGCCAGAAACCAACAGTATAATCAGGAAAAAGATTGCCAACTAAACGAATAGGCCGATTATTGCAGAATATCTGACCTTCCTGAGCTTCGGGAATAAAAGTAAAAGGCGGCCGAAAAGCTAATTGACCCCTGCCTTTAGCTCTAAGAGCATTGCCGAATTGTCCAGGTTCAAGAGTATAAGAATCAGGCTGGGCCTGAAAAGTTATTCTGCAATCATGATCAAGGTCGGGAATATTCGGGCTATCGGCTAACTCCGGAAAGAATTTCTGACTAAAAGACACGTAAAAATTATCTAAAGGAACATAAAACAAAGTATGAGGATTAAGAGTGTATGGTTTTGGGGGTTTTGGGGTCAAGATTGATTGAACCGCTTTCAGGGCATTAAGACGGCAGCCTCGGAAAACTTGATCAAATTGAGAAGTACCGAAACAGCCGGAGCCAAGCTGTTTTCCTGCTTCAGGGCTGGTTGAGGAGACAAAAAGCGGGTCAGCACTCCTGGTAAGGATGTTTTTGATTTCAGCGGGAGTTAATTCGGGTTTGATTGATTTGAGAATGGCGGCAACGCCGGTGACAAGAGGGGTGGCAGCGGAAGTGCCGGAGAAGAATTGATCATAATTTAAAGTGCTTGAGGGAAAATTCCCTTTGCCTCGCGGAGCGGGAGCGTAAACTGCTATGCCTGGAGCGGCAATATTAACTGCATCGCCGAAATTACTGAAACTAGCCCTAGTATTTTCTAAACCAAGCTGAATGTCTGTGGCTCCTACAGAAATAACATTGCTAAAATTATCACCGAAATTACCCGGTGTTGTTAATTCAGCATTAACGCCTTGAATATTAATACCAAGAAAATCAAAGTCAAAATTCCCAGCACCCACAACAAATAAAATATCGGGATTAAACGCGAATATCCTGGTGTATACAAATCCTAACAACTCACCCAGCAAAGAAGTTATAGGTGTTTTACTTCCAAAACTCATATTAATGATTTTTACTTGTCTTTCCGCTAAAGTTTCAACCATACTTCCTAAACCGAAAAGCGGAAGTGGAAAAATCGGTTTCTTGCCCAGCTCCAATATATAATCTAAATCATGAACTCCGCTTACAATGCCGTTCATGTGTGGAAATTCATATTTATTCGGATCAGGAAAAGAAATGTTATTCGCTCCAATAATTCCCGCAACTTGGGTGCCGTGACCTTCTCCTGTAAAACCAAGAACGCCAGTATCTCTAAAAACGCTTGCTGTTAAACCAAAAATATCTATGCCAACGAATTCCGGATGTCTTCCGTTTAAAAAATCTATCCCCGTGTCTATAACACCAATTTTTACTGGAGTTAAGCTTAATCCTGGCGTTAAATTATTTAATAAATTCCAAGTTTTATCTATTTTTATTATTGAGTAAGCTTTAAATAAAAATGGGTCTGATTTTTCAAGATTAAGAGAATCTTCTGTAAATAAGACAATTTGAGATATTGCGATTCCGGCTGTAAAAACCCATATAATACTTAGAATTAGAGCTCTTTTAATCCATTTTTTTTCCTCGTTATTCCAATAAATAATCAAAAGATAAACACCGATGACAACAAGAAGAATCACCAATAGGCTAAAACTCTGACCATTACTATAATCACCATGATAGCCTAAAAATAAAAATGCTAAATCTACGATTATAGCGCCTACCATGAATAAAAAAAACAATCTCGGAATATGAACATTTCTTTTTAAAACTTCCGCTAATTTGTTTATAAACATAATTTTAAAATATTAATGCGTTAGGTAGCACCTCTTCAATAAACGGATTATTAAGATTTTTTATTTGATTTATAATATTCTCTAACTCATTAAAAGTCATTGCTTCAACTTCAAGTTTCCCCATAAACAATTTTTCCAAAAATCCTGTTGGTCGAGCGCCAATAGAATTAGCAATTTCTAAAAGATTTACTACACTGGCTCCGTCTTTAAAAAAAATAATTATTTCGTTAACAATAATTTTTGCTTCTTGTTCTTCAATAATTTTTGTAAGATCACTTTCTTTTTCAAAATCATCATTTCTACTCAACACCGACCCCTCTCCTACTTTTATCTCTCTCGCTAAAATTTGACCCCGAAAAGTTATTCGTTCTTTGAGGATAATTTGTGAGTTAGGAGCTAAAAGTTTGATGGATAATAAGGAATCTTTGCCTATTTGGATGTCTTTATCTTCTATGACATTGATTTGAAGGTCGGTTGAAGGAATAACTTGTCCTGAACTTGCTGAAGGATTGGTTGTTTGGGAAATAAGGATTTTTTCTTTGATAACTAATTCCTTTTGAATATTGATAGTGGTTGAAGCGGAAAAAAGGAGTTTTGAGTTATTTTCTAGCTCTAGTTTATTGAGATTATAGATGCCTGGGTTAAGAGTAAGAGTAATATTGGGTTGAACTTGGATTTCATCAAAGTTTCCTGGATTTATTATTTGGTCTTGGGTTATTGTTAAGTCTTGTTCTCCGGCCTGAAAAGCTGGGGTTTCTGGAAGTTTGATGATTGGTGATGAGATGAGAGTAGAAGTTTGGCCGAGAATTTGAGATAATGGGTTTATTTCTAATTCGTTAAATGAGGCGTTTCCGTTAATGGTAGAAGTGGCTCCTATTTTTATGTTATCAGCGAATAGATTGCCGTTTATTATGTTGTTTTGTCTTATTCTGATTTCTTTATTGGAAGCTAAATCTCCGCTTGAGACCTGGATGTTATTTTCAAGAAGAATTTTATCTTCGGCAACTAGAACGAATTGGTCTAAATTAGAAAAAAGCGGCTGGTTGTTTAAACTCAGAGCCGCTAATAAAATACCTCCTCCAGCAAGTAAATAAACAATGTGATGGGATTTTAT
>JBBUEA010000037.1:0-2238 GCA_038057035.1 Patescibacteria group bacterium
AACCAGTAAATGTTTTTAGGGGTTGACAAATCTCTGTTTATCTGCAATAATGTTTAAGAAATAATAAAAAGGTCGCGATAGATTAATTCAGCAAAATCAGTTTTTATGGCTAAAACAGCTGATCAGGAATTTCTGGAATTTTTGGTCAAATCAATAGTTGACCATCCGGATGATGTTAAGGTTGAGCGCAAAGTTGACGAAATGGGCGTGTTGCTGGCACTTACGGTGAACCAGCAGGACATGGGACAGGTTGTGGGCCGTCAAGGTTCAACAGCCAAGTCCATCCGTTCGCTTCTGAGGATAGTAGGCATTAAAAATAATGCCCGCGTAAACCTTAAGATAGAAGAGCCTGAAGGCGGGGCGCCGAGACCGCGTAGGGAATACGGCGGACCCGTTGACAGAGTCGTTGATGATTTGAAAATTTAATAACGAAAGTTAAAAAATAAATCCCGCTGGCAATAGCGGGGTTTATTTTTTATAATAGCCATATGCGCATCTGCGTGGATATTCGCCTTTTGGCTCGCAGGGTTTTTTGGGGCATTCCGGCTTACGCTTATTTTTTAATTGACGAACTTTTAAGTTCTAAAGCCGCGGGCGACCAATTCATTCTTTTTTATAACGCTTTTCGTAAAGCTCCTCTTCCTGATTTATGGAGAAAGTCGGCTGATATCGTTGAAAAATCCTGGCCGAACCGGCTTTTGGATTTGTCTTTAAGGTTTTCCGGCGAGCCGCGTCTTGACCGTTTTATTAACGCCGATGTTTATTTCAGCCCGCATTTCAATAATATGTCCTTGGCTGATTTTTCAAAGCGGGTAATTACCGTTCACGACCTTTCTTTTATCCATCATCCAGACTTTTTTTCTCCCCGCCAGAAATTTTGGCATTGGCTGCAAAATTATCGGCGTCAGATAAATTTTGCTGGCCGTTTGATAGCGGTTTCCGATTTTACTAAAAGCGACCTGATAAATTATTTTTCTTTGCCGCCGGAAAAGGTCTCTAGAATTTATTCCGGCATCAATCCGTTTTATAAAAAACTTTCCGAAAATGACCCTGATTTTTTAAAATTTAAAAAAACCACGCGTTTGAATAATCCTTTTATTTTTTATCTCGGACTTTTGGAGCGCCGCAAGAACATCGGCGTTTTGATAGAGGCGTTTAATTCGCTGAAGAAAAACCCTAAATTCAGGTCTTTTAAATTAATTCTTGCCGGAGCTTTCGGCTGGGGCGGAGCGGAAATTTCTTCTCTTGCTAAAAAATCCCGTTTTGCCAAAGATATCAGGTTTTTAGGCGCAATCAGCCATAATGACGCTTTGCGGCTTTATAACGCGGCCGAAGTTTTTGTTTATCCTTCTTTTTTTGAAGGTTTCGGCTTTCCGCCGCTTGAAGCCCAATCCTGCGGAACGCCGGTTATCGCTTCAAACAGGGCTTCCTTGCCGGAGATTCTCGGCGAATCCGCTTTGCTGGTTGAGCCTTGGAAAATCGGAGATTTAGTTTCAGCCATTGAAACTGTTGTTTTGAATCCGGGAATCAAGAAACGATTTGTTCTAGCCGGTTTTAAAAACATCAAACGTTTTGACTGGAAAAAAACAGCGCGAGAAACATTGCGAGTGTTTTATGAATCCCGCGCATAATAAAGATTAATGAAAGTTGTTCCTAAGAAAAATATTGACCGGATTATAGCCGACATAAAAAAGCCGGCGGTTCCGGAAAAGCGCCGGCTGATTGAGCCGGTTTTGGTTAAGCCGAAAGCTGAAATTGAAATACCGCGTTCCGCCACAGGCGCGGCTCGGAGCTCAAAATTCATTTTGTCTAAGAAAAAATCAAAGCGGGTTGCCGGATTGGTTATTTTTGCGGTTTTGCTTTTTTTCACCGTCGTTGGTTTTTCCGCAATTAATTCTTTTCTGCCTGATTTTAAAAGAAATTTGACGGACAAGGGATTTTCAATTTGGAATAATTTTCAATCGGCGCGGGACGAGCTCTTAAGTTTTCGGCCCGGCAAAGCCGCTCTTTTTTTTGAAGCCAATGACAGGACTTTAAGCGGTTTGGAGGAAGATTTGAGTTTTGCCGGTTTTTTGGAAAAAGTTTCGCCGTTTTTCCGGAATTCTTTCGGTTTGCTGAAGCAAATAAGTTTTTTAAATTCCAACGCTCTCGAGTTGGTTAATGACCTTGCGATTTTAAAAACCGACGGCCTTAAATTTTTGTTTTCCTGCAACGGCCGCCAACTGGTTGAACTTTTGG
>JBBUEA010000038.1:0-9472 GCA_038057035.1 Patescibacteria group bacterium
CCACCCATAATTCAATAAAAACAAAAAAAAGCGCCAAAGGCACCGCTAGCCACCAGGCAGCTCCGAACACATTACCGATAGACCGCAGAATGCCGTTAAAAATTTCAAACAACTGCATTAAAATTTTTAAATTTTATATTACGCTTCTTTTATTAAAGAATAGCGGCCGTCAGGCATTCTCCGAAAATAACGTTTATTTTGAAGATTAAGCAAAATCGTATTATCTTTTAAAAATTTCTCTTTTTTTACCAGCGCCACGACTTCATGGGAATGAAGAGGGCCGTTGCTTTTCATAAGACGGGCGATAACTTCGCGGGCCGTGCCCGGCTGAAAACCGTATTCCTGAAGTCCGTAAATGCCGCGGCCGACCAAAACAAAACGGTTGTCTTTTATAAGTTCGTTATGAACGGTCTGAGCGTTCACTAAACGGTTGTTCAATTTAAGCTTGGCGATTCTTTCAGTAAGGTCGCGAAAGTGCAGCGGCTCGCGGTGTTTTTTCAAAACCAGATAAGCTTTGTCACGGATAGTTTTAGGATTAATCTCCGGCCAAGAACGTAAACCAAAATCACCGTAAATGTTATAACCGACTTTTTTTGAAATAGAAACGCAAGTTGCCGCGTGCTTGTCTTTTTGAAAATCAGGCAAAATCGCTTCCACTTGCCTGGCGCTTAAACGTTCTTCCATTTTTTTAATAAAATCAAAAGCCTTCTCTTTAGCCGCCGCGTCAGCATGCCAAAAATCATGCCAATTATTATCGGAACGGTAAAAATAAGGTTCGCCGTAAACCGACAAAATAAAAAATATTTTTGATGCCGCGTTAGAATAAGGAAACTTTTGAACCAGCGAATCGGCGCGCATCACTCCCCCTGTTTCAGCAAGCTCGTCCTTAACGCCGGAAACAAAATCCTTCGCCATAATTGCCGCCCTGGCTTTTAAAGTTTTTAAAGCCGCGGCTTCAATCTGCCTTACTCTTTCGCGGGTAATGCCGTATTTGCCGCCAATCGCGGCAAGCGTTTTTTCTTCGCCGCCTTTAAAAGCAAACCTCTGCTCAAGAACTTTTTGCTGGCGAAGAGAAAGCCCGCTGTTTAACTCTTTAATAATGTAATCCAAATCAACTGCTTTAGGCATAAAAATAAATAATTAAGATTCAATTAAGATTCTTAATTTTGATATTAACATTTAGTATAAAATAGGTCAAGCGTAAAGTCAACCCCGGACACTTATTAACGGCCCTTGGCATTGAAAAACAATAAAGACGGGCTGGCGATAAAAATAGAAGAATAAGTCCCGATAACCGTTCCTATAAGAATAGTTAAATTAAAGTAAAAAAGCGAGTCCGGACCCCAAAAAATCAAGGCCAGCAATACTAAAAACAAAGTAAGAGAGGTGTTCACCGAACGCCTGAAAGTCTCCTTGATGCTTAAATTTATTATTTCAACTAACTTCCGTCCGCCTCTTGAAACCAAAAGGTTTTCCCTGATTCGGTCAAAAACAACGATGGTATCGTGAACTGAAAACCCCATAATCACCAAAAGCGCCACTATAAAGTTAGTATCTATTTCCACGCCTTTAAATTTTCCCAGAATAGCAAAAAAACCGGCCGGAATAATGACATCATGAAAAAGAGTCAAAAGCGTTACCAAACCGTATTTCCACGAATTGATGGGACGGGAAACTTTACGAAACGCCCACGCCACGTACAAAGCAATGCCAAAAAGCACCAGAACCGCGGCGGTGATTGATTTCAGGCGAAGGTCCGCGCCGATTGAAGACCCGATACTTTCAAAACGAACTTCTTCAAAAGAACCGGCTTTTTCTTCAATGGCTTTTTTATAAATCTGATGGTCGGCTTCGGAAATATCCGAAAGTCGTATGAATAAATTCTCTCCGGCGGCTTCCTGCTTGATGCTGAAACTTTTATCGCCAAGCAAATTTTTTAAAACATCAGAAACAATATTTTGATTTGCCGGTGAAACGTCTAAAAATTTAATTTCCCAATTCGCGCCGCCGCTAAGGTCAATGCCTTGTTTAAAACCGAAAATAAAAACTGAAGCAATGCTTGCGACAACCAATATGCCGGAAAAAATAAGGAAAATTTTGCGATAATCAACTACATTCATATTGATTTTATTTATTCCTTGTAAAAACCCTTAAAAAAGTTCTGGTAACATTTATCGCGCTGAACATGCTTACCAAAACGCCGACTAACAGGGCCAAAGCGAAACCTTTAACAAAACTGCCGGTGAAATAATAAAGTATCATGGAAGTAATGATTGTTGTAATGTTTGAATCGCGGATTGAAGGCCAAGCCCGGCGAAAACCTTCTTCAACGGCCGCGGCTTTGGCAACTCCTTTTTTAACTTCTTCCTTAATTCTTTCAAAAATAAGTATATTGGCGTCAACCGCCATTCCGATTGAAAGTATAAAACCGGCAATGCCGGAAAGCGTCATTGTTATTGAAAAAGCCTTGAAAACAGCCGCGGTCAAAGCAATATAAACAATAAGCGCCAAAGCCGCGAAAAAACCGAAAAGCCGGTAATAAAACACCATAAATAAAAACACTGCCACGGTTCCCAAAACTCCGGCCCATAAGGCTTTTTGCAAAGCTGTTTCTCCAAGACTGGCGCCGATTATCTGCTGGCTTGCCAAAGTAATCGGGGCCGGCAAAGCTCCGGCGTTAAAACGTTGAACCAATTCCTGCGCCGTTTCAAAAGTAAAACTGCCGGAAATCTGGGCTTTGCCGCCGCTAATTTTTTCCCGCACAATCGGCATTTCAATCAAAACGTTGTCAAGAAAAATCGCCAGGGGCCGGCCGACATTCTGCTCGGTAAGAGATTCAAAAAGAACGGCGCCATCCTTATTAAATTCAATATTAACCTGCGGTTTTCTTGTAATGTTATCGGCTTCAACTTGCGCGCGGGCGACATATCTGCCGGTAAGAGCGGTTGGGATAAATTTCGGTTCCAATGCCGGAGTCCCGCTGTCTGTTTTAGCGGTTGAACTGGCGGCTTCAAAAGCAACGGTTCTGAAATCCAAAAGCGGAGTTTCGCCGATTTGTTTTATTGCCTGATTAACATCTTTAATTCCGGCCAGCTCAACAACCAAACGATAATTATCGCCGGTTCTGGAAGTAAAAACCTGCGGTTCGGAAACGCCGAATAAATTCACTCGTCTTTCTATGACATCCCTAAGACCGTTTGCTACCGATTCACGCTCGCCTGATTGAACTTCGTTTAAATCTATTTCGTAAATAAGGTAGCTTCCGCCAACAAGGTCTAGGCCCAAACGCCACGGCCTAAAAACAGCCGAAGGCAAATTTAATTTCTGAACAGCTGTCTGCCAAACCGGCTGGTAATCAAAAACAGCCGCCGCTAAAAACAGCGCAAGAACAATCAGAAAAACAATGGTTGTTCTGCTCTTAATCATAATTATCTATTCAGCAACCTCAACACTGCCGGGTTTAACAACGCCGAAATTAATATGGTCATGATATTTCCAAGTTCCAACCTGATTAAAAGTAAAAGTCCATGATTCCCCTGTTTTCAAACCGCGGCAGACGTCAAACGCGCTACCAATACAACCGCCTGTTTCCGGATAAACAATATGAGTCGGATGAGCAGCCGAAGCCGGCCAGCTCGCAATCGCCATTTTGTTAATCCAAGTAACGAAATCGCCTTTTTTAATTTTAACAACCGACGGCTTAAACTCATTGTCAATTATCTCAACAATATAATTTTTAACCGCGGAAACATTCTGAACAGGCATAACTTCACTGCCTGATATTTCCGGCGATGCGGGTACGGAAACAACCGGTAAAATATCTTGACCCTTTGGCGTTCCGGCGTAATAAAAATATAAACCAGCCAAAACAACAACGACTAAAACAATGAAAATGATATATTTATTCATAAAAACTTTTAGAATAATTATTAACGACTTTTAATTTTTAATTAAACTTAATATATCATACTGTTGCAAAAATTCAAAATCCGGCATAATATCATAAAAGACATAAACTCATAATTATAAAAATAAGGAGGATTTATGAAATGCCCGCGTTGTTTAGGATTTATGGGAACAGTCATTCATTATGATAATGAATGCAATCAAAGCTTTTTAAAATGCGTCAATTGTGGCGAAATTACGGATTCTATTATTTTAAAAAACAGGAAGATGAGTGAAAATGAGAAACTGTTAAACTTTAAAAGCCGACCAAGGCAAAAAGTCGGGCGGCATAAATCACCATAGCAAAAACCCGACTGCGGCAAATAGATACCGCGCTGCAAGCAGCGCGGTTATTCATTTTTCGTCTATAATTTCCATTTAATCTTCATCCATCTCATTGCCAATTTCTCGCAATTTATCTTGGGCCTTACGAACCGCTTCGCTGGCTTTTTCCGCTTCCTTTTCAAGCTGTTCGGCGTCTTTTCCTGTTTGCCGCTCTATTTTTCCTTTACCCGTTTCAACTTCTTGTTTTAATTCTTCTTCCGCGTCTTCGGCTTTTTCCAGGTCGTCAATAGCATGCTCTATTTTCTCAAGGCTTTCTTTGGCTTCTTCGGCGTGATGTTCGGCTTCTTCAAATTTTCCGGCGCTAAAAGCGTTTTTAGCCTCAATTAAATGCTGTTCAAATGAGCTAAAAGTTTCGGATGGCAACTGTAAACCTTCGTCATTAGCTTCGTCTATAATTTCTTGTTTTTCTTCTTCAGCTTCCTTAATGGCTTTTTCAGCTTTCAACCGTTCTTCAACTTCTTTTTCTAAACGCTCTTCCTCTTCATCCAAACCGTCTTCCTGGTCATGTTCTTTTTGTTCCAAAAGTTCTTTTTGAGATTTTAATTCGTCAAGTTGGCTTGTCAAATCAGCAAGCTGCAGGCTGTCGCCTGCTTTTCTGACTTCTTTGATTTTTTCTTTTAATTCCTTAATTTGAATTTTTAAAGCTTCCTTTTCCGTTTTAAAGGTCTGCTCTAACGCTGTCCGGTTTTCGTCAAAATCATCGCTAAGACTTTTTGCCAGCTCGCTTACTTCTTTTCCTTTAGATTTTTCATTTTCAACAATATTGGCGGCTTTGGCAAAATGCGCTTTTAATCGCGATTGAGCGATATCCAACCCGGGCGCGTTCACGCCTTTTGTTTCAAATATAATTTTAATCTCGGCTATTCTTTCAGCGGCAAAATTAACCTGAAGTCGGGCTTTTGCTTCCGGGTTAAAAGTAAAAAATTCCCGGACAGCCTCGCCAATCCTGTCAAGAAAATAAAACGGATTGCCCGGAACCAAGCCCGGATTCGGCAAGCTCACCGCAGGCGGATTCGGCAAGCTCACCGCAGGCGGATTCGGCAAAACAGCGCTTTGCGCGTCTTGAGCATGACTAAAATTCGCGCCAACGACCAATAAAATCGGGAAAATCCCTAAAACAATAATTTTTCTCATAGTTATCATTATAACATAAAAATTTAAAAAACAAGCTTCGCCGCAAGGCGAAGCTTAAAATAACAAGTAATAAAGCGGGAAAACAGCTTAAATCCCATAGTTAAATCTCATCTTGAAATAAAAACGGTTCGCGATATAACACTTCCCGCAATTTAGAACAATAAGTACTAGGGGTTTGAAAAAAAAGCGTTGCGGCAACCGAAGAAAGCAGAGAATTTCCGTCTTGAGGCGTAAAACACCTGCCAATAATTTCAAAATAACCGGTTATTAATTCTCTAACCTGCAAACTTGGCAAACAAACAACAGTTTGATTTAAAATCCTGCCGAAATTTCCCCAATCACGGCCAATAGAAAAAACTTCATTATTTGTCTGCAAGTAGGTTATACCAACCAAAGGATTGCAACGAAACATCTCTTCAACTGAATTTCGGCTAACCGACCCTTTAACAGTTAAATTAAAATGAATAACATGCATAAAAGGATTGTTGGATTTATCGGCAACGGTATGAATATCAATCCCGTCATACCGCGGCCCTAAAGTGGAAATAACCCTAGCCGCGTCTTCTCCCTGATGAGAGCCATAAAAATCGTGGGTCGGCTCGCCTACTTCTATACCAACAGTGGAACTATTCTGGGAAATATCGCTAGCCCTTCTATTAATATGAAAACGCGCTTGAAGTAATCTATAAATGCCAATTCCGTCAAAAACCAAAGTCTTCAGCAAACAAAGCAATTGATGCGTATTGCAACTGACTACCTGAATAAACCGGTCTGTTTGCGAAACTAAAAATTTATCGTTAATACTGTAAGCGTAAGGCTTGCCAAAACCTTTTTCAGAACCCTGGGCGATAAATCCCATATTCGGACGTTTAACCGACCATGCTTCATAATATTTCTGCTTAAGTTGCCGGCCGACTTTTTCTTTAGTGCAGTCAATAACAACATCAGCCAAATCCAAAGCTTCTTCAAAAGTATAATCAGGGCCAAAACCTTTTGGCGCCAAAAGATTCGCGAAATCTTTTTTCCTTTCCTCGTAAACAGCTAGCCTAGCCCCCATTTTATGAAAACGTTTCAGCATCCCGCGGTATTGCAGTTCAGGCGTATTTTTATGAATTATCAATTCGCTAACTCCCAGCTCTTCTTTAAGCTGAAGAAAAAGATGAGCCAGCGGTTCGCCGATTGTTCCCAAACCTACTATTAAAATAACCATCCCAATCCCTCCTTATTTTTTTTAACTAATTAACTACATTAAAAATAAAATTTTAGAAAAGAGTTGTCAAAAAATAATTTTAATGCAATAATATTTTTGTTATCAATTGCGCCCGTAGCTCAGCCTGGTAGAGCAACTCCCTTTTAAGGAGATGGCCGAAGGTTCAAATCCTTCCGGGCGCACAAAGCGCTTATGGCACAGCTAATGGTTCGTAATATCTTTGAAAAAAGGAGAAAATCATGACCCTAAAAAACGAAAAGAAAAATTTTTAATCAAGGTCGTAAAATTAATTAAATAATAAACCAACAGAACTATGAGCGAACAATTTAAGGGAGAAAAAGGTCCCGCTTCAGAAAATTTAGAGGACCAAAAACATCGAGAGTTACAGGCCGCAATGGACGAAGAAGATCGAGTAATGGCAGAAATTGACAAAGTCCTTTCTGGTACGCCGGATAGAGCAGAGGCCGAGAAAATCGTACTCGAAAAGTGGGCTCCGTTAATGGATGAGGCCATGAAGAAATCCGGCGAAGCTCTCAGGGCGTGGCTTGATACAATGCGTGAAGCCGGAGAACGCGAGGAAAAAGAACTGGATGATATGGAAAAAGATTTGGGCAAGGAGTAATTTGCTGTCTTTTTTCCAGAAGCTTCCATTATATTTTTAGTTTTTTTCATTGAATTTTTAATAATTGCCGCCAAAGAAAAATTGGAAATTGTTAAATCTTGCGTCGAAGCCGCTCCGAATTCGCGGGGGGGTTCCTCGCCCGCCAAAATTTTGCGGAGCAAAACTTAGGCGGGCGAAATGTCGTAGATACCGAGGAACGAAGTGCGTTCGGACTAATTCAAGAATACTGCACAAAGCGCTGAATTTACTGACAGCTCCTTACAATTCTTATCAATCAACTATGCTCGATCGGACGTAGTTGATTAATAGCTCATAAATTCCAATTTGGATTTTTTAAAATAAAAACTATAATAAAAATAACATGAACTTTGAACAAATGGGCGGAGCGCCTGAACAACCAAGTAAGGAAGAAAAAATAATAGAAGATAATAAAGAAAAAATTCCGGAGAATCCGGAAAGAAAAATTACAACTCCCGAAGAAGCCGCGGAAATGACGCAACAAAGAAGAAAAGATTTTGACCTGGAAGAGACAAAAGAATTCACTCCCGAGCAGGCCGAAGAGCTTGAAAAATCTATTGAGGAGCTTTTGAATGAATTGTATCAATATAATTACGGAAGTTTCAGTCCCAAAATACAAGAAGAATGGGATTACGCTGAAATGGAAGTAAATGCGGGCAAAGACAGAGAATGCGCGAAAGCCAACCTGGAAAGATTAATTAAAATATTGCAAGAAGAAACCAAGAAACCGGCTGACTAAACTTATTAGCAAAACCCTTCCGCAGTGCGGAAGGGTTTATTTTTATACCTTTATTTATTTCAAACTACCGGCCTCATTGCCGCCGGTTTTATTTTCATCAATTCGGAATGATGCATTGAATGATGAACTTCTTCCTTTTCCGCTTCTTCTTTTATAATAGTCAGCCGAACCAAAGTAAAGGCTCCGGCCGCTATTATCAAAAATCTTCGGTATCGTTTTTTAAAAAATTAATCATACCCATTATTAAATCAAAAAATAAAAATAATGAAGGTTGCATTAAGATAAAATAAAGAGCCTTATAAAAAGGCTCTTAAAATGCCGGCTTGCGGACTAAAACGAAAAGGTTAAAAGAAAATGTATATTTTCTCTTGCCGCGTTTATTTCAATAATTGAATTATTGAAATTTAAAGGCGTGAAAATAACGCTTAATCCTTTCTGTTCTATAAGCGGCTGGAAAATCAACCTATTTTCGCCTAAACCAAAATGAATTGCCAGCAAAGCACCCATGCCTATGCCTGCTAAATTAGCCGCGATATCTTTAACATCCGGCTTAGCGTCAAAAAGAAACTCTTTAGCCAAACCGCCGCTAAAACAAAAAACTGAAGAATATAATACGGGGTGCCTGCCTACCCATTGTTCTTCATAAAGATTAAAAAAATTAGACCCGACAAACGAACAAACTGTCATCACTCCAAAATGCCAATACTTATCATTTGGGTGATTTAAATTAATCGCTTGGATTTCTTTAGCTGAAAAAAACAACAAAACAAAAACCGTTATTATTAAAAACAGAAGTCCTCTCATCTCTTCCCCCCCCTCCTGTCTTATTTTTTATTTTTTTTTAAAAACTAAATATCAATATAAAGATTCAACGATAAAATATCAAGGACGCACAAAGATAAGTGTATTTAAAACTCAAACTATCGGCTTCATTCTCATAGCCGGCCTCATTCCTTCCATCGGCCGCAAAAATTCTTTAACAGATTCTTCTCTTATAACAGTAAGCTTGGCCAATGAAAACGCTCCGGCCGCGATTAACAAATCCCTGATTGCTATATCATAAACTCCAACCATTACCAAATTTAAAGCTACAACAGCCACCCACGCCGAAACTATATAAGCTCCAAGTTTTGTCCAATAACTGAAAATAATTATGCCCGCCGCTATTTCAATAACGCCGACAATGCCGATTATTGTTTGCGCGCTTAAAGGAATAATCGCCAAAACCAAAGGGCTTACATAAGCAGTCCAATCAGCCAGAAAAAAAGTGAATTTATCCAAACCAACAACAATAGCCGCTGTTCCATAAACAGCTTTTAAAAATCCCCAAAGGTTTTCTATGTCTTGTTTTAAAAAATTAACCATAATAATCATCAAAAAACAAAAATAGTGAAGTTTGCATTAAGAACCCATCTCAAAATACCTCCGTTCGCGATATAAGCCAATTTCCGCAAGACCA
>JBBUEA010000039.1:0-7209 GCA_038057035.1 Patescibacteria group bacterium
TCGCGTCCGGATTTTCAGTAAGAGCGTGCAAATCAGCTATAAAAAAATAGCAATCGTATTTGCCAGAATTCTGCAAATCAACAAAGTTCTTTAAAGCGCCCAAATAATTGCCTAAATGCAGTTTTCCAGTCGGCTGGATGCCGGAGATTAAAATAGGTTTCATAATAAGATTAAAAATGAAAAATTAAATATAAAAATGACGGATTAAAAATTTAAATTTTAATTTGTCATTTTTCATTTTGATATTTAATTTTTAAATTTCTATAACGACCGGCAGTACCATCGGCCTTCTCTGGGTTTTATTATACAGGAACTGACCGATTTGGTCGCGAATTAAAGATTTCAAGTAATCGCCGTCAACCGGCTGATAACGGGGCAAACGGCCAACCAAAGCGCGCAAACGACTGCGGATTTCTTCAAGCATCATCTGGTTTTCTTTCAAATAAATGAAACCGCGGGAAATAATGTCGGGGTTTTTAAGCAAACGGCCGCCCCGCCTGTCCAAAGTCACGATAATAACCACCATTCCCTCCTGCGCCAGCACCTTGCGGTCGCGCAAAACCACTTCCCCGACATCCCCCACCCCAAGACCGTCAACCATCACGTAATAACTCGGCAAATATTCCTCGGTAAGTTTTATTGCGTTTGGCCGCAGTTCAACAACCTGGCCGTTTCCCGGAGACACGATATTTGCTTTTGGAATGCCGACCGACTCGGCAAGCTCGGAATTCACGGTTCTCATAAAATAATGTCCGTGCACCGGCAGATAAAACTTCGGCTTCATTAATTTAATAACGGTTTTAAGCTCTTCCTGCGGAGCGTGACCGCTTGAATGGATGTCTATTACTTTTGAATGGTAAATTTTCGCCCCCTGACGAGCCAGCGAATCCTTAAGAAGCTGAACCCCCCGTTCATTTCCGGGTATAACCGAAGAAGAAAAAATAACAGTATCTCCCGGCCTTATACGGACATGACGATGTTCGCCGTTTATAATCCTCATCAGACTGGCGTTCGGCTCTCCCTGCGCGCCGGTGGTCAAAATCATCACTTTTTCATCCTTATATTTATGAATTTCTTCAAGCGGAATAAGCAAACCTTTGGGAACTTTCATATAGCCGAGATTTTGAGAAATTTGGACGTTAGTTTTCATTGAAAATCCGCTCAACGCCACCCGGCGGTCCAGCCGTTCGGCGATTTTTATAATTTCAGCGATGCGGGTCAAAAGCGAAGCAAAAAGCGCGATAATAATCCGGCCTTCGGATTTTTTAAAAAGCATTTCCAAATTTTTCTCAACAACGCGCTCGGACAAGGAATAGCCGGGCTCTTCGGCGTTGGTGCTGTCCAGCAAAAGCAAATCAACCTTTTCTTTGCCGACTTCCTTAAAATCATCAAGGTTCAACGGTTTGTCGTTTTTATCATAATCAAATTTAAAATCCGCGAAATGAACCGCGTTGCCAACCGGAGTTTTCAACATAACGCCGGTGGTATCTGGAATATTGTGCGCCACTCCGAAAAATTCCGCTTCAAAATATTCGGAAAGCCTGACGCGGTCGCGGTTTTTAATAACCTGTATGTTCAGCTTAGGAACATTGGGAAAGTCTTCCTGCCGCCTGACCACAATTGCTTTTGTAAGAGCAGTCGCGTAAATAATGGGATTGCCAAGCTTGTCTATAAGATAAGGAATCGCGCCAATATGGTCGTAATGAGCATGGGTTAAAATAATCGCCTTGATATTTTTCTTCCGTTCAACAAGATAGCTTACATTGGGAATAATAAAATCAATGCCCGGGGTTTCTTCTTCGGGAAACTGTAAACCCAAATCAAGAATGATAATCTCGTCCTTATATTCAAAAAACATGCAGTTCCGGCCGATTTCTTCCAAACCGCCGAGCGCGACAAAACGAAGAGGCTCTTCCTCTCTAATTTTTCTTAAAATGCCGCCTGGCCTTACGGGCCGGGGCCTGATTTTTGGAGGTTTAATCATACTTAAAAATCAAAATTAACTTTTTGGTGCCCAGAGTGGGATTTGAACCCACACCCCGCGAACGGGACACGCCCCTGAAGCGTGCGCGTCTGCCAATTCCGCCACCTGGGCAAAGCTAAATGCTAACTTGCCATTTCTTTTTTAATCTGGTCAATTATCGGCGTAGCTTCAGCGTTAACTTTAGCAAATTTAGCGGAATAAAAAGCCGCCCAATCAGCCAGTATAATTGATTTCCAAAATTTTTCCAAAATACCGCGGCCGGATAAAATAACGTCAAAACAAGGAATGCCTCTTTGTTTTAAAAGTTTTTCAGTGATTTTAAATCGTTTTTTAACGCACGGATGGTCATTGAAATCATTTAAAAATATCGCCAAGAATTTTGAAGAGAAACGGCCACTTTGAAACCCTACGATTTCATTATGATTCATTTCAGGCAGAACATTCCAAAAGGCCGGAGTTTTAGCAGTTTCATTAAACCTTATTTTCCAATTATACGCAATAGCTTGATTAGCGGCGCCGGCGTAAATAACAGGAATCCTGCCTTTTAATAAAACCGCCAGCTGACGGCCTTTTTGTGTAAAATCAGCGGGCCGCAAACCGCTGAATTCCTGAATTTTAAATTCAGGAAATTTTAAACGAATAATGGCCGTGACTCCATAAAACAGCAAACCTAACGCCTGACGCGGCAATAAATCGCCGGCTGAAAATAACGCCGCGGGCGCGTTGTTTTTTAAAGCCAACTCCGCTAATTTTCCACCCGAAGAGACAACAGCTCTTAATTTATATTTTCGCGACTCTAAAAAAGCGGAAATTGGTTCTTCAGTATTGCCGGAAAAAGAAATCGCTATAAACAAAGGATTTTTAAAATTTGTTCGCGGCAAACCGTAATCTTTCCAAACAACAATAGGGGTTTTTAATCCGTAATCTTCCGCCAAAAATTTCACCAAATCGCCGGCCAAGGTTGAACCGCCAATTCCGGCAATAATAACGCCATCCGGCTTGCCGGTTTTTTTCAAAGCCCCGACGTTAACCAGCTTAATATTTTTAAAGCTTAATTGTTTATTAAAATTTAAAATATTTTTTTCGTAAGTATCCATGCCAAATTTAAAATTTAATAATATAAGTTTTATTTAACCCTTGCCCTGAATTCTATATTCTAAATCCTAAATTCTTGTTTTATAGCACTTTCGCTGTTTTTTCAAACCATTCTTCCACTTTATTAAAACGTTCGCTTGGAAAATTCAAACCGTCAGTCTCAACCCCGTCCAACATCGGCGCGCTGACGTATAAATATTTCGGCGAATAAAGAAATAAAGCCGGCAATTCCGAACTTATCAATTTTTGAATATCTTTCAAATAATCAAGCTGTTTGGCTGTATCGCTTGTCTGGCGCGCCAACTCCAACAACTCATCGGTTTTTCGGTTGTTATAAAGACTGAAATTCAATCCCGGATAAAAACGCTCCGACGAATGCCAGAAAGAAAATATATCGGGGTTATTAGCGATTGAGGCTCCGAATAAAAGCATTTCGTAATTCCTGGTTCTAATGACTTCTCCCGCCACGTCAGTCGGGCTTAAAATCAAAAGATTGATTTTAAAGCCAGCTTCTTCCCAATATTGCTTAAGTAAATTAGCGGTTTTGACCAAAAACGGCACATGGGGCACAACCAAACTCAATTCCAAACTTAATTTTTTAGCCGCCAAAGACGCCGTGCGCTCGCGCGCTTTTTCCGGAGCATAATCAACCGCCGTTTCCGAATCCGCGTCATAACCTTCAAACCCGGCCAAAAGCGGGCCGTTAGACTCAATGGCGCTGCCGCCGAAAACTTCATTAATTATTTTCTTCTTATCAACGGCTTCCATCAAAGCCATGCGCGTATCTTTTTCTTTAAGAGTTTCGCTTACGGACTGATTAAAAAATACCGCGTAATACCTCGGCATTATCATTTCAAAAACTTTTTTATTCAAAGACAGGCTGTTCAATTTTTCCGGGTCAATTCCGCCAAAACCGTCAATCGCCCTTGAATTAAAGGCTTCAACCAAACCCGCTTCATCTTGATAAAACTTGAAAGCAAATCCGACAATAAACGGCTTTTTACCGAAATAATTTTTACTGGTCTCCAAACGATAGTCCGTTATAAAGCCGTCCCGCTGTTTGTCATAACCGGAAAATTTATAAGGCCCGCTCCCGACTGGCTCAAGATTGTAAACGGAAAGCCTAAGATTAGCCGGAGGAATTGAACCGAAAATATGTTTTGGCACGACAACCAAACGGCTAAGATTTTTTTCAAAAAAAACATAAGGGTCCGGCAAAACAAAACGAATCTGCAATTCGCTTATTCTTTCAGCCACCACGCCCTGCCAAGTCTGAAAAAGCGGGGAATGAGCCGAAGAATCCTGAATAAGTTTTAAAGTGAAAATAACGTCGTCGCTGGTAATCCGCTCCCCGTCACTCCATAAAATATCATCTCTCAAGCTTATTAAATAAGAACGTTGGTCGGCTTCAAGCTCGCGGTTTTTTGAAAGGTCAAATAAATTCGCGTAAACAAGAGCGATTAAATCCTGGTCAACGCCGTTTTCATTGGCAAGAACCGGATTAACGTAAATCGGCTGACCAATCGCTCCTTCGCGATATTCTCCTCCGCTAACCGGTATCCGGCTGACGTTTTTTTCAACACTGAACCAAATCAATAAGCCGCCGGACGCCAAAAAAACCGCGGCGAAACCCAAAAAGAACAGCTTTTCTGTTCGGCCGAATGCTTTAAAAATTTTGAAAAACATGCCAATGTGATTAAAATTTACGAGCTCAATGCAAAGTAAATTTTACTATCACATTGAGCACCCCTCACCTTTTGTAGTAATGTTAATACATATACACAGTTAGAGCCGCAAGGCGACTTCGTCTTCAATTTTTTTCCTTGCAGAGATTTTGCCGCAAAAGGTGAGGGGTAAGCCCAGTGAGATAGCTTCACATCTCACGGGCTAGAGGTTTTCTAGCTAACCGAGCACATAAGTTACGCTTATGTGCTCGGTTAGAGAAAGCCCTTACAAAACAAGATTAGCCAAAGCAATAGCCGCGAAAGCAATCGCGAAAAAAATGGTCGCCCAAAAAACTATTTTTTCAAGGCCGCGTCTGGTCTGATAATAACCGCCGCCGCCTCCGCCAAAAACTCCGCTCAAACCCGAAGAACGCTCCTGTAAAATAATAAGACCTATAAGCACAACCGATATGACAATTTGAATAATACTAAAAGTGGTCATTTAATTTTTTTTGAATAGAAAACGGGCCGAGGAATTAATAAGAAAATTAACCGCTCCGATAATGAACGTTGCCAAAAAAAGAGGCATTAGTCCATTTATAGTAATGCTTGGGCTGAAAAAGTCAAGCAAGACTATCACTAAACCGTTTATAACCAAAATAAAAAGCCCGAGCGTCAAAACAATAATAGGCCCGAAAACAAGTTTCATTACCGGCCGCGCGAAAGTATTGATAACCATCAAAATTCCGGCCGCTATCAGTAAATCAATAAAATCGCCGTCAAAAATAAAATCAGCTACAACATAAGAAGCCGCCATAATTGCCAGCGCGTTGGAAAAAACTGAAAATACTAAACGGCCGAAGAACTTCATGTCAAATTTTATCTCCGAGCAAAGCGAAGAAGGATAAAATCAGGCATCCCGCCATCTAGGCTCGTTAATAAAGATTAAATGTTAGAAGTCAGATGTTTGGGGTTTGATGTTATGCCTTAAACATCAACCATCTAATCTCTAACACCGAACAATATTATAAGTATAACAAAAAACCCCGCGCCTGCGAGGTTAAAAATAAATACTTAAACAATCTGCCAGCTACCGCACTTTGGACAAGTTAATTTAAACGGGTCTTTTATAAAATCACCGTTAATATCAACCAACCATTCATAATCGCAAGCCTGGCATTCAATAAGCCATTCACCTTTTAAATAATCATTAATATAGCAATCAATAGCCTCGCTTGCTAAAACATTAATATCTTTATTAACTCTCCTGCCAAAACTCCTTAAAGTATCGCGCTGGAATCTGTCTAACGCGATTTTTAAAACCGTAGCCGAACGTATTCTTTGCCGCAATCCCCGAAATTCAATCGCTGGCTTATATTCTTCGCTCATTTTATTCTTCTTCAAAATCGTTATGAATTACTTGAGCAACCGTCAAACGATATATAAAACCCATATCATCCTTCATCCAAGTCTTTCCTAACTTCATCGCTTCCATATCGTCATTCGCCTCTATTACTTTTACATATATATCAGGATATTTATGCGACCTGGCAACTAACACATATTGTCTCATACAACCCTCCTTTGCTAAAACTATTTAAATATTTTTAAAATCTAATTATAAAAATAACAATGCTAGCTTAAAAAATCAATATATTGACGTCGGACGTCAATATATTAAAAATGATTACGGAGCCGGCGATGATAACGAATTGCAAAGTTGTGGGTGAAATAAATCGCTTTTTGGATAAGCTTTGCCAAATCCGAAGAAACTTCTTTAAGCTTCAACGGTTCTAACGACAAACCATAAATTAATTTATTAGGCTTGGCGAAACTGATTACTTTGATAGTTTTTATGCGCTTAATTACCTGAACAGCCGCTCTTAATTGCGTCAAACCGCCGTCAATAATTACCAAATCAGGAAAAGGCCATTCCGGATGATTGAAACGGCGGTTGATAACTTCGGCAATTGCTCGCGGGTCGTCGCTTTTAGGCGCGGTTCTTATTTTAAACTTTCTCCAGGATTTTTTATCCGCTTCCCACACTCCGTTCTTTTTAACCCAGGCAGTCATCGCGCCAACCGCTTCCCTGCCGCTTAAATGAGAAATATCATACGCTTCCGCTCTTTCAAATTTTTCAAACAAATATCTACTATCTTGACGATCGTTAAGATAGTAGATATTTAAATCATCAATAACCTTACAAATCTTACGAGGTCTGACCTCATAAGATTTTGCTAATCCTTTATGACTGACCACGTTCTCAAAAGCCATCAACTTATCGTTAGCCAGTTGTTCTAATTCTTTCTGTAATTTCCCAGCCGTTCTTTTGCCTAAAAGGAAATTTTTTATTGTTATTATGTTCTTGCGATATTTCACAGATTCTTGACTACTCGGCTTCGCGTCCAGCCTACAGCAAAAACCCGGGCAATTGCCGATTTGCGAATTAAGACAGAAACGGAAATG
>JBBUEA010000040.1:0-5767 GCA_038057035.1 Patescibacteria group bacterium
TTTCATGGGTGAGGTCAGGCCTCACCGAGTGCAATATGTATCTGGCCTTATGCAATAATAATAAGCTGTTCATAGAAATATTTGATTGATAATTTAGAAAAGGAGCATTAATGAAAAAGTTCAATCTTTTATATTCAACTTTAAAGCTTTATGAGGCGGTAACCAAGCATATTGATATACCGCCGAGAATCTACCAATCTCTCAAAAAACCCGAAAGAGTCTTAAAAGTAAGACTACCGGTAAGAATGGATGACGGCAGTTATAAAATTTTTTACGGCTGGCGTTCCCAGCATTGCACATGGCCCGGTCCGGCTAAAGGCGGCATCCGGTATCATAATGACGTTACCGAAGATGAAGTGATAGCTCTTTCAATGCTGATGACCTGGAAATGCGGCCTAATGCGTTTGCCTTACGGTGGTGGCAAAGGCGGAGTCGCTCCGGCCTGGGACCTTCTTAACCATGAAGAAAAACAGAAAATGCGGGAGATATTTCCGCTTGGATTATCAAAAGCTGAAAAAAAACGGATTACCGACGAATATATAGAAAAAATCCATCCTATTATAGGCCCTGAAAAAGACGTGCCGGCTCCGGATGTAAACACCGGCGCGGAGGAAATGGGCTGGATAATGAATAAATTCAGCTCAATAATGGGATACACCGTTCCCGGCGTTGTCACCGGAAAACCGTTAAGCCTGGGCGGTTCTCTTGGCAGAAACAAAGCTACCGGCTTTGGGTGCTTTATAACTATCCTAAACGCTTTGAGATTTAACGATATGACTACTGATTCTCATAAAAAAATAACCGCGACTGTGCAAGGATTCGGCAATGCCGGATCAGTAATAGCTTCCCTGCTTAACAAAAAAGGGATTAAAATTATAGCCGTTTCCGATTCAAAAGGCGGGATATTTAATAAAAAAGGCCTTAATCCGGATTTAGTGCTCCAGCACAAATTAACGCAAGGGCTCGGCGGAACAGTTTCTAATTTCCCAGACGGAGAAAAAATCACTAACGAACAACTATTAACACTTAAAACAGATATCTTAGTGCCTGCGGCTCTGGAAGGCGTTATTACCAGCCGCAACGCCAATAAAATCAAAGCTAAAATAATAGCTGAAGCGGCCAATGGTCCAACAAGCCCTGAAGCTGACGCAATTCTTCAAGATAATGGCGTATTCGTTATGCCGGACATCCTGGCAAATGCCGGCGGAGTGGTTGTTTCATACTTTGAATGGGTGCAAAACCACGAACGATATTCATGGGATTTAAATAAAGTCAATGAAGAACTTGAAAAAAGAATGACTTACATTTTTAATGAAGTAATGGAACTGACCAGAAAAGTAAAGATTTCAACGCGAACAGCGGCCTATATTATCGGAATTAAAAGAATTGTTCAGGCTGGCATTGACAGAGGTAAAGCGCTTTAATCTTTTTAAATCAACTTTCTATACACATCGGCCGGAATACTTACCCGGCCGATTTCTTTTAATCTTTTCTTGCCCCTTTGCTGTTTTTTCCAAAGCTTCATCTTGCGAGTCCGGTCGCCGCCGTACAAATAGCCGGTAACATCCTTTTTTAAAGCCGCGATGTTCTCACGGGCGACAATCCGGCCGTTAGCCGAAGCTTGCAAAGCCTGAACGAACTGCTGACGCGGCAAAATTTCTTTAAGTTTTTCAACCATCTGTCGGCCAACGTTTTCCGCTCGTTCCTTGGCGACAATTCTAATCAACCCGGGCATAGTTTCACCGGCAACTAAAATTTCCAGCTTAACCAAATCATTTTTCCTATATCCGATCTGCTCATAACTAAAAGAAGCGAACCCCTCGGAAACAGACTTTAACTGGTCGTCAAAATTGGCGAAAAAATCAGCCAAAGGCATTGTAAATTCCACAATCATCCGTTCTCCGAAAACTTTTGTTTCAACCGAGAAAACTCTGAATAAATCTTTCAATTGCAGTATTTTGCCTAAATAAACGGATGAAGTCATGATGGCGGTTTTTATAATTGGTTCGGCTATGGAATCGTATTCCAAAGGCATCTGCTGGGGATTGGTAACAATTAAAACTTGGCCGGATTTTTGCACTTGATACGCGACTGACGGAAAACTTTGAACGGTTTTAATTTTAAATTCCTTATCCAGTCGTTCGGCGGTAATTTCAAAATGAAACCTTCCGAGAAATCCGGTTTTAAATCCCCTGCCAAGCACTTCATTATAATCGGGCTCAAACTGAAGAGCCGAATCGTTCAGCCTTAGTTTCTGCAAAGACTTTTTCAATTCTTCGTAATCATCCGCTTCTTCAGGATAAAAAGAAACGAAAACCACCGGCTGGGGATTTTTATAGCCAGCCAACGGTTCATTTCCGATAGTATCGCCGATTTTTAATTTATCCGGGTCTTTTATGCCGGTAGCTATGTATCCTATTTCTCCGGCTTTTAAAACAAAGGCTGATTTCAATTCCGGGGAAAAATATCCAAGTTCTTTTATCTTGAATCCGATTTTTACCGACATCAATTCGGTTGTCTGGCCAACAGCGAATTCCCCTCTTACAACCCTTACTGAAGCCATTATTCCCTGATGGTTGTCGTAAAAGGAATCAAACACAAGAGCGGATTTTTTAAGTTGACCGCTGAATTCATTTTTAGGAGGCGGCAAAAATTTTATAACAACGTTCAAAAGCTCTTCCACGCCTTCGCCGGTTTTGCCGGAAATTTTATAAATCGTCTCCGGCCCTGCGCCAATCAAATCAGCCAAATCTTTTATAATCTGCTCAACGCCGACCGGTTTAAGGTCAACCTTATTGACCGCGCCGATAATTTTCAAACCGGCTTTTTCAGCCAAATGAAAATTGGCCAATGTCTGCGCCTGAATGCCTTGAGTGGCGTCAACCAAAAGAATCGCTCCCTCAACAGCGGCTAAAGCCCTGGAAACTTCATACGAAAAATCGCTATGTCCGGGAGTATCAATTAAATTAAGAATATAGGATTTAGAATCTAGGATATAGGCCATTCTAACGGGCGCCATTTTAATCGTCACTCCCCTTTCCCGCTCCAATTCCAAACCGTCAAGATATTGTTCCCGCATCTTATGCTTGGCAACGGTTCCGGTCAGCTCTAAAAACCTGTCGGCTAAAGTTGATTTCCCATGATCAATATGCGCGATAATGCAAAAATTCCTGATGTTTTCCATTGTTTTAATATAACCATTATTTTAAAACCAGTCTATTCCAATGCAAAATGATACTAAAAAATTGTTAAAAAAGAAGGGGAAGAATAATTAAAAAAACCAAAATCTACTATCTAAACGATCGTTTAGATAGTAGATAATTATTTAATTAAGAGGCTTTAAAGTTCCACTTTTTGTTACAGCGAAAATTTCTACAAACTGAAGCAAATTTTGTTTATGTAAATCATTAAAAAATTCTTCCGGTAAAACAACTTTCCCAGCCCAAACGCTTTTTTGCAACATTGTAAATCCTAAAACTTTTAACGCGTCTCTAAGCCATTGACGTTTGAAACGTTCAGATTCAGGTATATCAAAGATAATAATCTTCAAATCATTCGCTTGAATCATTTTATATTCGGGTTTAACCGAACGATTATCTTTTAATTGTTTAAATTTATCTTTCCCTTTATTGGTAATTTCTAAAATCGTCTTTCCGGTTTTAATATTTTCTTTAATTAAACCATCGGTTTTTAGCTTATATAAAAGCTTACTGACTCTTTGCCGTTCCTTAAGCTGATTGAGTGTTGTTTGTAATACTGGCTTGTATTTCGATATTTTTACAGATAACCCTCTCATCCGTTTATACGATGAGGAATATCCATAATATGTCATAGCATCTAAAATATCAGCGGCGGTTGATACAGAAAACTGAATAAGCTCCAAAATTAATATCGTGAAATCTCCTTTCATATATTTTCATATTATCTACTATCTTGACGATCGTCAAGATAGTAGATAATAATTTTTTAAAAAAACAAAAAGTCCAACGATGTTAGCGTCGGACTTAAATTAAAATACCTACCAATCTAAGTAACCCTTTTTGTTGCACTTAACACAATCCCACCTCTGCCATTCTAACCGATCAGGCCCATCAATAACCCTGATCCTTACTTTTTCCTCTATACTTCTGTAACCACTACAATGGTTACAGATATAAACCACCTTAACTTCATCAAAAGAAGATAATATTTTTTCAACTGTCTCTTTTGACATAGTGGTTTCAATCCTAAAAAAGGAGCTTCCTATAGATTTTAGCCCCGCTTTTACTTTTTCTTCAAAAAACTTAGTTTCTTCTTCGTTAGGTTTTCTTTTAAATTTTAAACCTATTTGCATTTCTGATAACTGTTCAAACATTTTACCCCTCCTCTGTATATTAAAGTTTGAAGTCCTAAAATAAACTATATCTTAAATCTCCTTTAAAGTCAAGTTAATGATAATTCTCGCTTCTGGGTTTATATTTTCATACTGGAAAAGCGCGCTGTTGGATTCCAGCCATTTGAATCCGGCCGGCGCTTCAATGTCCAATTTAATTCCACCTTTAACTCCGGATTGCTTGTCAAAAATAAACTGGTAAATTTTATCTGGTTTGGGCTGAAAAAAATTTTCATATTTCAATTCAAAAGTCCTGGATTTCCCCGCTACCACCGTAAACCAGCCGCCAAACCCGCTTCTGCCGTATTCTTTAAAAGAATAAACTTGCGAATCCGGATGCCATTCAAAAGTATCTTCAACCGCTTTAATCTGCGCGTCATAAGAATAACCTTCTTTTTCATAATCAAGCGGCGAATTAACGATTTTTTTCTCAAAACCGAACGCCGACAACAGATTGACTCCGACCGACGCCAAAACTTTAACAAAATCTTTATTAGCGGCGCGCCACCACCATTCTTTCTGCAAATTGCCGCGATGGGTTCTTATTATTTTCACCTGATGAACGGCGCGGTTCAGCTCAAAGCTTGTTTTCAAATAAATATCCTGATTTATAAAAGCGTCGCTTTTGCCGCCGCCGATATTGGCGTTCACAACCGCCAGATAGTTTCCGGAAAAATCATCAGGCAAAACGGCAACTGCGCCGTCAAAACCGTAATATTCAAAAAATTGCCGAAGCTGTTTATCTTTAAAATAAAACATGATGTCTTTTTCTTTCATTCTTTCGGCAAAACGTTCAAAAATCTCGGTTTGTTTTTCGGGGCTTAATTTTTGCAAACGGTCAAAAATAATCGGCGTTAAAACCCTTAAAATTCTTTTGGGCTTGCCGGCTTGCTTGTCTTTGCCGGCTTCAACTTCTTTCTGCACTTCAAACAAAAAATTGGTTTTACCGATTGTTAAATCGTATTCGTCAAGAAAAACCGGGCCGGTTATTTCAAGCAGGTCCTCAATAACTCTTATGTTTAAAGCAATGGCGCCGGAAAATTTAATTGACTGCTCGCTGTAAATCTTTGAAGCTTCCAAAAAATCAATGACTTTTTTAGCCGAAGACGGCCAGTCAAAAAACCAGTTGCCGTCGCGCGCTCCGAACCGTTTGGTAATCAGCTGGAGCTGTTTCGGCGGAACAACTTTTAAGTCAAGCTGGCCGTCCGGGTCGTAAATATCACGAACATCAATTTGTTTCAAACTGCCGGCGCTGAAAACAATATCCGCGTAACTGCCTATAAACCCGCCGGAAGGCCGCATCTCGGAAGGGTTTTGAAAAGCTAACAAAATATGGTTTTCGGCGGCTCCGGCCGGATTAATCATATTAATCAATCCGGCCAGAAAATCGTCAAA
>JBBUEA010000041.1:0-6363 GCA_038057035.1 Patescibacteria group bacterium
ACCGCGCTTCTTATTTAAAATTAATGTTTTGGTGCTTCACGGCCATTTCACTGTTGTTGGCAATAATTTTCGGATATGCCCTGCCGGAATGGTTTGTTTACCATAAATCAATGGAAAATCACCGCGAAGAAATGAAGATGCCTGACGAAACTCAAGAAATAAAAACCGAATTAAGCTTTAAAAAACCACTAACCGCAGGCAACGAGCAAATCTTTACCATTGCCTTAAAAGATGAAAATGGCCGGCCTCTTGCTGATTTAGAAACCGGACACGATAGAATCATTCATACCGTAATTATTGCGGAAGACTTAAAAACTTTTAGCCATATCCATCCGGAAGATTTCAACGTTGTAACATTGGAAGATATTAATAAAGCGGAATTTAAAATAAAATACAATTTCCCCAAAGCTATCCGTTATTTAATTGCTGTTAATTTCCGCCATCAAAACCATGATATTGAAAAACAATTTATCGTTAATGTTTCCGGCGAAAAAGAAAAAGTTTTAATTGAAAAAAATCTTAGCCTTAACAAAAAATTCGGAGATTATTCGGTTGCGCTGGAAACAGACCCGATTCAACCGCTTTCCGGCGAAGAAATTACATTAAATTATTTGATGGAAAAAAGCGGGGTTCCGGTTAATGATATGGAATATTATCTGGACGCGCCAATGCATCTTTCCGCTGTTTCCGCGGACCTTTCGGCTTTTATCCACACGCACGGAGAAGTTTCGCAAACATTCCGCGCTTTAAACGTCGCGCCGTCAATTTTATTAAACCCAGCCCAAGCTCACAGCCTGGAAGAAATTAAATTCGGCCCGGAAATAAAGGCTCATATAGTTTTCCCCTATCCCGGGCTTTATAAAATTTTCGGGGAATTTAAACATCAAAATAAAGTGATTGTTTCTGATTTTATGGTAGAAGTCGGTTTGGGTAAAAATACCGGCATTCCGGCGCCAACTCATCACCATTAAAATAATCTTACGAAGTGGGGCTTCGTAAGATTAAAACGGGGCATTAAACGGGTTTCGCTTTTCAGCCTAAGGCTGATCCGCCTTTGGCGGAAAAACCTAGCTCTTCTATATTCTTTATAATATCGGCTTCTTTTATTTTATCTTCGTCGTATTCCACTTCGGCTTTTTTTGAATCATAATCAACGACTGCCGATTTCACGCCTTCGGTATTGGACAAATACATCTGAATGCCGGTGGCGCAAGCCCCGCAATGCATGCCTTCTATATTATAATGTTTTTTTACAACAGCCATTGATTTTTAGGAATTTTTGATTGTTTAACAATAGCAATAAAAGTGCCGATAAAAATTGGTTTATTCTTACCATGCAAAGGAACAGGGACTATAATTCCTGTAGCAGAATTTTTAAAAATCATATGGCTGCCCTTTTGGCGCGATAAAATAAATCCATTCTTTTCAAGAACCTTAATCAGCTTCTTAGCAGAAAGAGGTCGCATTAAAATTAAAATAAATCAATTATTTTCTGGATAAAACATTTACCGGAATTTCATAAACAATCGGATAATCTGAAAAGGTTGGAATTTTCATCTTTTGAGCTTGCAGCTCTTCCAGCCAAAGCTCCAACACTTCTTGAGCTTTTTCTTTGGCATTCTCAAATGTCATTCCAAAAGTTATACAACCCGGAAACGAAGGGAAAGTTACATTATACCCTCCTTCTACAGCAGGTTCAAAAATCGCGTAATAATGAAAAATTTTTTCTTTTTTCATATTCCCAACTTAAATCAATAATAAATGAATGTCAATGATAATAGAATTTACTTTAATATCTTAAATCGTTTTAACCTCCCTTGCAAATTTAGGCTCTTGATAACGTTTTAATAAAAGCGAATTAGTAACAACGGAAACGGAACTGAAAGCCATTGCAAAACCCGCGATTTCAGGACGAAGAGCCGACTGGGAAAAATTCAAAAACAGTTGGCTTAAAGGTCCGAGGTTTTGAGCCGCTGACAAAACCCAATCCGCCGGCCCGGCCGCGCCCTGGGTAACCAAAAGATGCAATCCCGCGGCAACCGGAATGGCGACCACATTATAAACAAATGCCCAAAAAAAATTTTCCCAAATTTTCCTTAAAGTCCGCTTGGATAAATCAATGGCGGTAACCACATCGCGAAGGTCGTCCTTAATAAGGATAATCTCGCCGGTTTCTATTGCCACATCGGTGCCGGAACCAACCGCGATTCCCAAATCCGATTTAGCCAAAGCTGGAGAATCATTGATGCCGTCGCCGACCATCGCCACCTTTTTCCCTTGTTTTTGAAGATTCTCAATAAGTTTTTCTTTGTCCTGCGGCAAAACTTTAGCGAAATAACTGGTCATTCCGATTTGTTCGGCAATAGCTTTGGCGGTTTTTTCATTATCACCGGTAATCATCAAAACTTCTTTGCCCATTTTTTTTAATTCCGCCACCGCTTCTTTGGCATAATCTTTCAAAGTGTCGGCCATTGCCAAAAGCCCGGCAACTTCATTATTAACCGCGATAAAAACAACTGTTTTCCCCTGCTCCTGCAATTTTTCAAATTGAACCACATGCGAAGAAAAATCAATATTAAAATCCGATAATAAAGATTCATTCCCTATCAAAACTTTTTTGCCCGCGATTTCGGCTTCAATGCCTTTGCCGGAGTGAGCTTTAAATTTTTGAGGTTCTGATAACTGCAGTTTCCGACTATCAGCGGCGCGGACAACCGCTTTTGCCAAAGGATGTTCCGAACCTTTTTCCGCTGAACCGGCTAAAATCAAAATTTCTTCTTCTTTCAAGCTTCCTAAAACCGCGGTATCGGTAACAGCCGGCTCGCCTTTGGTCAAAGTGCCGGTTTTGTCAAAAGCCACTGTCGTAATATGTTTGGCTTTTTCCAAAGCTTCACCGCCTTTTATTAAAATGCCTGATTCGGCGCCACGAGCCGTTCCCACCATAATAGCAGTCGGCGTAGCCAGCCCTAAAGCGCAAGGGCAGGACACCACCAGAACCGCCACCGCGAAAAGCAAGGACGGCGCGAAACTGTAGCCCTGGACAAAATACCAGAAAGCGAAAACCACCAAAGAAAAAGTTATTACGACCGGCACGAAATATTCCGAGATTTTATCCGCTACATCCTGAATCGGCGCACGCGATGCCTGGGCTTCTTCAACCAGCCGGACAATCTGGTGAAGCAAAGTGTCGCGACCGACTTTCGTTGCCCGGCATTTCAATAATCCGTAAGTGTTTAAAGTCGCGCCGATTACTTCCTTGCCAGAGTCTTTGCCAACCGGCAAAGACTCTCCAGTAACCACTTTTTCGTCAACCGAAGACTCGCCTTCAATAACAACACCGTCAGTCGGCACTTTAGCGCCAGGCTTCACCAAAAAAATATCACCGACCTGCAATTCATCAAGCGAAATTTCAACCTCCTTGCCATCTTTTAAAACTATCGCTTTCTGGGGCGCAAGCTGAAACAGTTTGCGAATCGCTTCCGAAGCCCGGCCCCGTGATAAAGCTTCAAAATACCGGCCGAGAATTATAAAAGACAACAAAGCCGCCGAAGATTCCCAAAAAGGATGGTCTATACCTATCCAAAAACTCTGCCAGCCTTGGTCAAAAGCAAAAGAAAAAAGAAAACCGAACATGCTGTAAAAATAAGCGGCTGACGTGCCAAGCGCCACTAAAACATCCATACTGGCTGTTCCGGCCCTGATAGCGGTCCAGGAATTTTTATAAAAAGGCCAACCAACGCTGAATTGAATCGGCGTTGTAAAAATCCAATAAATCCAGTTTAAATCAACCAAATAACCGCCTCTGCAACCCGATACGCCGCCGAAAATATTCTGCCAGAAACTTCCACCATCAGCCCCAAAACATAAAGCGTGGATGTGCGTAAGATTCAGCATATGAACCGCCATATAATAAATAATAATCGGCGTTGCCAAAACAAAACTGAAAATAACCCGTTTTTTCAAACTGCGGATTTCTTCTTTCCGGTGTTTTTCCGCTTCCTCTTCAACAGCAACCTTATCTTTGGCTAGAATTAAAGTGTATCCGATTTTTTTAAGGTCAGCGGAGATTTTTTCAATAGAAACCTGTTGGGGGTCGTAATCAAGAACCAATTTTTCCGCGCCGTAATTAGCGTTCACCGAATGAACGCCTTTCTCGCGCATTAATGTTTTATTAATTAAAATCGCGCAAGCCGCGCAATGCATTCCTTTAATTTTGTAAACTTCAGAGATGAAAGGCATACTTTTTAATAATACTATTGTTGATTAAATTAAGCATTGCGCAGGAAAGGGGGTTGAAAGCAATTATTTGCTTTCAACGGGATTGAACCATAATGTTGATTTTTAAAATTTAACAATCCCTGGAACGGGGAAACATAAGGCATTCCTTTAATTTTGTAAACTTCGGAGATGAAGGGCATAATGGTATTATTACTTAATTATAGCAGGAATACGTTAAAATGCAGAAAGAAAATAAATTTTACAAACTTTTAATTTTCGGCGTCTTTTTAGTCGCGTCGGGAATCGTTTACCAAAAATACTACCGCCCGATAGAAATAGCACCGGTTGAAGCTTCCGGCCGCACAGTTGAAATCGCCATGCGCGTTATTGAAAACAACTGGAAATGGGAACCGGCTGAAATCAGGGCAAAAGCCGGCGACTTGGTGAAATTAAAAATCACTAACGAGGACCCGTTTGACCACGGCTTTGCCATAGAAGCCTTTGGCATTAACCGCCGACTTTTCGCGCGCCGCGAAACATTAGTGGAATTCCTCGCTTCTAAAACCGGCTCATTCAGTTTTTATTGCTCGGTTCCGTGCGGCGAAGGCCATTACCGCCAAACCGGATTGCTGTTTGTGGAAGAATAACGCACTAAACTCCCATCCTTTCCCGCTCTTTTACTTTTCTTCTTTTTTCCAACCAAGCGTCCAAACTCCAATCTCCGGGCCCAATCAGCCAAAGCGCCAGAGCCGCGCCTATCAAACCCACATCACGATTCAAGGTTGGGTCTTGATTAATTCCATATTTAAAAACCAAGCTTACAAAAATCCCGATTGTCAAAAACGCCGTTAAAAAACTGGCTGTGGCGGAATAAACTCCGGCAAACAAGGCAAAGGCGACCATAAATTCAACTAAGCCTAGATAAAAATTAATCGCCGAAGCCGGCCCGATACCTATATTTAACAACAACTGAACCTCCGCGGTTGTCTGCGAAGGAACGGACAATTTTTGATAACCAAAAAGAAGAAAAACCAGCCCCAAACCTATTCGTAAAAAAAGCGGAGCTAAAGTCAAAGCGCGTTTGTTTAAAAAATCCATCGTTATTTAATTATAACAAAAACTTATTTTAAACAGGGAGACTAAGGGGATTCGAACCCCTGCTAACAGGGCCACAACCTGTTGTGCTGCCACTACACCATAGCCTCCATAAATTATCATGCTTTACCATTGATAATTTTAAGATAAACTAAACGAGTTAAAAAATCAAAATTACTCTTTGCACCCGCCGAAAGTAAAAGCAAAAGCCCGGACATTATCGGAATTGCAATAAATTTTTAACTGACCGCGGCGGAAATCTTTAAACCTCAATAAATTATACATTTTATAATCTTGAACCTTCAAAATATCTACCGGCTGACCATCAAGCTCCAGTTTTAATTCCGCCGACTCGCCGTCTTTTATTCCCGCCACTAAATTAACTTCAAAAGACTCAAAATTAAGCAAGATAAAATCTTTCCCGCCAGAGGCGGAAAAATCCCTGCTTTTGTTTTGATGTTCAATAAATTCGGAATAAACTTTCCAATCGCCTTCGTAATTCCAGATTTTGCCGGACCGGCCGCGCAACGAACCAAGATAAATTTCCGGCGTTGCCGGATAACAAATGCCGCCAGTGCCAGCGACTTTTTCTATTAACGGTAATTTTAAATTAAAATTTATTTCCAAAAGCGCCTGTTGAATAGCGGCTTCGGTTTCTTCGTAATCACCTTCACCCGCGTGGTCATAAATAATTCTACCTTCTTTATTTATAAGAAACTTCCGCGGCCAGGCGTTATTGCTGTAAAGACTCCAGATAAGATAATCACTGTCAAGAACCACGGGATATTTAATTTCAAATTCTTTTATGGCGCGTTTTACATTGGAAGAATTTTTTTCAAATTCAAATTCCGGCGCGTGGACTCCGATAATAACCAAACCCCTGACGGCATAAAGCTCATGCCAGCGCTTCAAATACGGCAAAGCTCTTAAACAATTAACGCAGGAATAAGTCCAAAAATCTATCAAAACCGCTTTGCCTTTTAATCCGGCCATTGTAAGCGGCCCGGAATTAAACCATTGGAGTTCAACCGGAAATTCCGGCGCTTTGAT
>JBBUEA010000042.1:0-1130 GCA_038057035.1 Patescibacteria group bacterium
TAATTTGCAATTATTATTGAAAACAATGGTTGAAGAAAATAAAGAAGAAAAGAAAAATGAAGAAGGCGGGGAAGCGTCCGCCGGCGAGCCTCAAAAAAATGATAACTGGGAAGCTAAAGCGGCTGAATATCTGGCAGGCTGGCAAAGAGCCAAGGCTGATTATTTGAATTACAAGAAAGATGAAGCAAAGCGGTTTGAAGAAACCATAAAATTTTCCGGAGAGCTTTTAATCAGGGATTTAATAAGCATTCTGGACAGTTTTGATTTGAGCTTAGCCGCTTTGGCAAATGAGTCAAAAGCCCAGAAAGGAATGTATCTTATAAAGTCCCAGCTGGAAGATATTTTAAAAAAATTCGGCTTGGAAAAAATTCCGGTTTCCGTCGGGCAGAAATTTGACCCAATGTTTCAGGAATCAATCGCGGAAACGGAATCAAGCCAGCCTTCGGGAACAGTTGTTGAAGAAATTGAAGCAGGTTATACTTTGCACGGAAAGGTTATAAGGCCGGCAAGAGTTACGATAGCTAAATAAGTTTCGTGATTTTTTGACTTTTCATCGGAATATTATATATTAAGCGATATGAGCGTTTTAACCGTTAAGCGAAAATTAAGCAAGGACGTCAAAATATTTATAACTCAAGCCTTGAGTGAATTTTTGAACGATCCGGATTTTGGTTTAGAATTAAGCGAAAAAACAAAAAAAAGGCTTCGTCAAGCCAATACTTCTAAAGAAAAACCAATTTCTTTTTCAGAAATTAAGAAAAAATATTATTAGTGTATGAAGCGTTGGTTATTGAAGTTTTTGCCGGAAGCGGAAAAGGATTTAATGAAATTTGACCATAATGTTAAGCGCCGCATTATTGATAAATTGGATTGGCTTTTGGTAAATTGCGATTTGATTGTTCATCTGCCCTTAACCGGAGAATTTAAAGAGTTTTATAAGTTGCGCGTCGGCGATTGGAGGATTATTTACAGAATTGATTGGAAAATTAATTTGATTATTGTTAATTATATTGACAGGCGCGATAAAATTTATAAATAATCAATTTTATTCATTATTATGCCAAAAATTTTAGGAATAGATTTAGGAACAACTAATTCGGCGATGGCGGTTGTTGAGGCCGGCGAGCCGA
>JBBUEA010000043.1:0-4289 GCA_038057035.1 Patescibacteria group bacterium
CCGCGGTGTCGCTGACCACGCCTACTTTTTCAAACTCCAAACCGGTAATGGTCGCGCCAGCGCTAACAGCCGCTGCTAAAGCGAACTTGCCAACGCTGATTTGACCCGCTCCGGAAATCGCTGAGCCGCTTGGGCTGTCTGAAGCCAAGCTAACCGCAACGCCGGAAGCCGGAGTTGATACAACAGGCGTACTGGGCTGACCTCCTAAAACCGGAGCTTCGCCTCCAATAGAAGCGACATTAGCCCTGGTTTTTGGACCAAAGTATCCGGCGGCCGGTGAAATGCCGGCGCTTGCCTGATAATTAGCCAAAGCCGCCTGTGTGATTGAACCGAAATAACCGGTGGCTGCTTGCCCCGCTGGCCATTGAGCGCCTGATTGGGAAGCTAAGAAATTCTGAAGAGCCGTAACATCATCTCCTTTACTGCCCACGGTGAGGTCGCGGGTGTAATTGTAAGATGAAGACGCTCCGCCTCCCTGCAAGCCGGACAATTGGCCTTGTAAAGCGTTTATTTGAGCAAGCAAGGCCGCGATTTGAACCTGCAATTCAGCTACTGTCTGGGCGTTGGCAACCGGAATAATGGCCGCCGCGCCTGAAAGCCAAATAGCGGTAGTCGCGGAAAGAATAATTGAACTTGCTTTTTTTGTGATATTACTCATTTATATAATTTAATTTATTCGACTTTATTATTAATTTTTGATTAATTTATCGACCTAGTTTTATATATCTTTGATATATAAAAAGGTTCGACCTTTTATTTTGTTTTTTTTCTGGAATCTATCCCCCTTAAATTTCGACCAACCGTCCATTTAGTGAGGCTAATGAACAGAAGATTTAAAAAGAATAGGGTTGATATCTAAATTATTAAAATTAAACGCGTTTTTTCATTCCTAATAACTGGCGAAAGTCAGATTGTAATTCTTTAATGCTATCTTCTGATTTTTCAATTCTTGGTTTGTAATCCATTAAAATATTCTCAACACTATCTAATCTTTCATTAATGTCATATTTTAATTCACTGACCTCGTTTTTTAATTCACTGATATCTAATTTATTTTCTTCAAAGCCCTTATTAATTATGATTGCTAAATCATCTATAGTAATTTCTTTCTCTTTATTATTAAAATTCTTAGAAGTCATTTTTTTTTTTTAATTTGTCGCGATATTTTTGTAGTTTTTTGATATTTCTCTCTAGCAGTTCAAGTCTTTTTACATATTTCTTTTCAAATTGATATTCAATCTTTTTTTGAAGAACAGTATTTTTATTTTGAAAATCATTTTTCATAAAACTAAAAACTCGCTTTTCAAAAGCGAGGCTGAACAAAAACTATTGACCCAGCCTCACTTCTGAACCCTGTTAGAAATCCAAATTAATAATTTCCAACTTTAAGGTTTACGCCCCATTTAAAACTAGATTCAATCACATATAATTATCTAGTTTCTAACAGGGTAAACCTATAAAAGATAACGAAAGACTTGTTATTGAGTTACTAAATCCCTCACCCTTAAAAGATTGCCGTAAAACGGCAAAATAAAGCCTGAAAATGCTTTTTCTTTTTTATTTAGCAATTAAATAATAAATAATTGAATAATACAACTTATCTTTTAAGGGTGAGGGATAAATTAGACGTTGTATGATTTTCAGCGCTGTTTTTAATTATATAATAACTGGCCGGGCCGCCGTTGCCTATTCTTTCTATCATTCCGGTATCGCAAAGCCTTTGGATGTCGTTTCTTAAGGTTCTTTCGCTTACTTCCGTAAATGCGGCAACCAAATCTTTCATTCGGCAATCCGGTAATTGCCGGATTTTCTCAAGCATTGCCGTTTGCCGGATTGCCGCATTAACAACATTGCCGTTTCCGTTTGAGTTGCCGTTTGAGTTGCCGTTTGAATTCTCATTGCCGTTTACAATTTCCGTTTGCAATATATTGCTATGGCTATTTTCAACTAAAATAGGGGGTTTAAAAAAGATTTTTTCTATTTCCGCATTACTTTTGCCGTTTGAAGACTCTGATTGCCGAATTGCCGAATTAAGATTGCCGCATTCTCTATAAAGCACTTTGGCATCTATACTTTTAATTTCACCCAAACCTTCGCTTAACCTTACTAAATACTCTAATTCTTCCAAAACGGTTGCAGTTCTTTCCAATAATAATTTAAGACCGGCATTTTCCAGTTTCTCCTTAATTCTTGAATTTTTAACTAAAACGCTAACCCGGAAAACCGCAAAAGCGATATCAAATGACCTTTCTTTAATAAAATCTTTCATTGTTTTAAAACAATAATTGGTTAAATTGTAAAATTTAATTGGTGTTTTTGTCAACGAAGTTATCCACATTGACAGAGATAAGGGAAATCTTTTTGTTCTAAAAAAATCCGCTTGTGGATAAATCAATAATGAGATAAAATTAAAAAATGAAAGTGATTGTTCCTCTTGGCGGCAAAGGCAGCCGTTTATATCCGGCGACCAAATCCGTTTCCAAAGAATTTCTAGCGTTGGTTGACCGGCCGATTATTGATTACGCGATAAATGAAATTTTAAATTCCGGTTTTGATTTTAAAGATATAATTTTCGTTGCCAGTCAAAATAAAAAGTTCATCCAAAATTATTTTGAACCTCATAAAGCAATTATCGTAAACCAGCCAAAACCAATAGGCAACGGCGACGCTTTGGCGAAAACTTCAAGATTAATAGGCGAAAATCCGGCCGCCGTTGTTTTTAGCGACGAAGTTTTAATAAACGAATTGCCGATTTTAGCCGTTCTAAAACAATGGTTTGAAAAACTGGAGGCGCCGATTATCGCTTTAAACCGAATACCAAAACAAAAAGTCGGGAATTACGGCGTTGTTGAATGGCAAAAAGTTTCTTTTCATCCAAAGCTTTGCCAAATAAAAAATATTATTGAAAAACCTAAACCGGAAAAAGCGCCTTCAAACTTAACGGCTCTGGGCCGTTATATCATCACTCCCCCGATTTTTGCCGAGCTGAAAAAATTAAAACCGCGGCCCAACAAAGAAATGACATTAACCGAGGCTTTTCTCGCTTATTTAAAAAAGGGCGGCCGCATCTACGGTTATGAATACGAAGGCGAACGTTACGATTGCGGTTCAAAAATAGGGCTTTTAAAAGCGCAGGTTGGATTTTGATTGAAACATCAGGAATTAAAAACCGCTTTTAAGAAATATTTGCGGGAAATCATTCAACCGTCACGCTTTTAGCCAAATTCCTAGGCTTATCAACATCGCGACCAAGCAAGGCGCTGAAATAATAAGCAAAAAGCTGAAGCGGTATAACAGCCAGCAAAGATTCAATAATATCAGACGCCGCCGGAATATAAAAAACATCACTGGCTATTTTAGAAATCAATTTATCCCCCTGGGTCGCCACCGCTAAAATCGGGCCTCCCCGCGATTTTATTTCTTCAAGATTGGAAAGTGTTTTTTCGTAAACGGCATTTTTAGAAACAACGGCAACAGTTGGAAAACCGGAATCAATCAAAGCTATCGGCCCGTGCTTCATTTCTCCGCCAGCATAACCCTCGGCATGGACATAAGCGATTTCTTTAAGCTTTAAAGCGCCCTCAAGAGCAATCGGGTAATCATAGCCGCGCCCCAAAAATAGAAAATTTTTCCTTTTTAAATACTTTTTAGCAAAAGATTTGATTTGCAAATGATTTTTTAAAACTAATTCCATTTTATCAGGCAGACTTTCAAGTTCTTCCAAAATATTTTTCGGAGCGATTTGACCGCGGAATTGGCGCAAAAATAAAGCCATTAAAATTAAAACAGTTACTTGCGAAAGAAACGCTTTTGTTGAAGCGACTCCGATTTCCGGGCCGGCGTGATTATAAACTCCGGCATCGGTTTCCCGGGCAATACTGGACCCGACGGCATTAACCACGCCAAGACAAAGATATTTTTCCGCTTTGGCTTTTTTAAGAGCCGCCAAAGTGTCGGCGGTTTCACCGGATTGGGAAATAAAAATACAGGCAGTCCGCGGCTCAAACGGCTCTTTTTTATAACGCCATTCCGAAGCCAAAAAAACTTCAGTCGGCAAGCCAGCCAGTTCTTCAAAAAAACGCTCTCCCAGCAGGCCGGCGTAATAAGAAGTGCCGCAGGCGATAATTTTCAGCCGTTTTATTTTTCTAAGCTTATCCGCCGCCTGTTCCAATCCGCCAAGCTTAACGCCAGTTTTTAGCAACCGTCCTTGCAAAGCCGCTTTTATAACAGCCTGACCTTCAAAAATTTCCTGCAGCATAAAATGCGGAAAAGACGCAAGTTTTGCCTGT
>JBBUEA010000044.1:0-3100 GCA_038057035.1 Patescibacteria group bacterium
ATTTTTATGCTGGTGGTAGCGATAGAGTAGTAATTACAACAGCAGGCAACGTCGGTATCGGTAACGCTTCCCCAACCGGTCTTCTTCATGTAAGCTCCAGCGCTTTGTATGTTTCCAGCACTTCCGGCAACGTCGGGATTGGGACTACGGCGCCTTCCAGCACTTTGCATGTTATTTCAGGTCATATTCAGTTTCCGTTCGTGACTTCCGCGCCAGCGGCAACAGAATGCGACGTCGCAGGCGAAGCCGGCAGAGTTGTTGTTTATTCTAACACAGCCACCGCTGGAGACGCCCAGCTTTATGTGTGCGACTGGAACGGCACAACCGGAGCGTGGACTGTTAAATAATACAATCTTTACAATAATGGATTTTTTTGCTTATAGATAATCTATGGGCATCGCAAGTCCATATATTTTGACTTCTGATTTTTAAAAGTTTATATTAAACATATGGCTACTAAAATAGAAGAAAAAATTGTTATTTCAAAGACGGAGTATTTTCGCCTGAAAAAACTTGACCAAAAATTTAATGGTTTTTTTGAGTATATGGAACATTTGATTGATATTCGTAAAGCCAGAGAAGAAGTTAAACAAAAAAAAATTATTTCTCAAGAGCGTTTATTTAAACAGCTTGGGTTTTGATGGAGATTTTTTATGCTAATAAAGCCGCGAAGCAATTGCGCGGGTTGCCGCTTTTAATTCAGAAACGAATAGTGGAGAAAATGCGTTTTTACGCCGGTCAGGTTAATCCGCTTAAATTTGCCGAGCGTCTTACAAATTATCGGGAAGGCGAATTCCGTTTTCGTATCGGAGATTATAGAGTTATTTTTGATGTTGAGAAGAATATTATTTTTATTTTGAAAATTAAAAAACGGGATAAAGCTTATTATTAAAATTTACGACATCGCATATTTTGACTTCTGATTTTTGGCTGTGGTAGAATGGGAGTATGAAGAAAAATTTGAATAAAATTAAATTTCTTTTTCCAGTATTTATAACTAAAGAAGGTAAATGGTTTGTAGCAGAATGTTCTCTTTTGGGTGTGGCCACTCAAGGCAAGTCTGAAATAGAAGTTAAAGAAAATATCAAAGATTTAATTGAAGAATGTATTCAAGATATAGATATTTTAAAACCTAATTTAAGAGAACTGTCTTCTTCATCTTTAAATTATATTCCGGTAAAGATATCAAGACAATTAATTTATGGGAAAACTTCGGCCATTGTCTCAAAATAAAATTATAAAAATTCTTGAAAAGAACGGTTTTAAATTAGCTAGGTCCAGAAAACACTTTACTTTCAAAAAGTCCAAAGATAATAGAATTTTAACTACTTTTGTTCCTCATCATAAAGAGATAACCGTTTTTGTAATTCAATATATTATTAAGCAAGCAGAAAAACCGCGAGAAGAATTTGAAATTTAACATAGTAAAATATGCCTAAACCGTTAACCAATAAAGATTTACTTTTTGCCGGATTAGACGGACTTACCGCGTTTTATGAAGCTCAAAGGCAGGAATTATCAATATTAGGGGTTTTATTGAAGAGGCTGGACACAAGAATGGGAAATCTGAAAGCCAAACAAAATTAATGCGGGTTATTTTTTCTATTTTCGTTGTTTTTTTTATCACGGCGGTTTTTTGGTTTTGGAGCGGAGGACTGCTGGAAGTTTTCGCCGCCACCAACATAGATTCCGCGTTGCGTTATGCCTGGAATGAAGGCCCGGGCTGGTTTGATTTTTTCAGCGCTAACAGCGTTATGGTCGCGACTACGACTTTGCAGGGCTGGGCCGACAGCTCAATCGGGCCGTTGGCTTTGAACTGCGATTCCACTCCGAACGGCAATACCTGCTCCGCTTCTTCCACCTGGAGCGTTGCCAATGACGGTTCCGGCAATTTAAGCGGCTGGGGTTGGAATGACACGGTCGGCTGGGTGAGTTTTTGGTGCGGGAATGTTACCAGCAGTGATTGCACGACTTCCAATTATCGCGTTCGGATTACGGCAAACAGAGAATTTAATAATTACGCCTGGAACGACACGATTGGCTGGATAAGTTTTAATTGCGTTGACCCGAATGTTTGCGGAACTTCAAATTATAAATTAAAAAGCGCTTGGAGTTTTACTTCCGCGTCCGGCACTTTGATTTCTTCAATATTTGACACTGAGCGAGCTGACGGCGCCGCGCCAAACAGCGTAATGTGGCTTGGCAATCAGCCGGCTAGTACCGCCGTAACTTTTCAGCTCGCCAGCGCCACTAGCTCTAGTCCGTCTGGCGGCTGGAATTATATCGGCCCGGATGGTTCCGCGAATTCTTTTTATAATACAACCGGCCCCGACTTGCCTGTTAAAATAACCGTTACTAATCATTTGAGTCACCGCTATTTTCGTTATAAAATACAATTATTGTCCGACAGCGGACAGACAGCCAGTCCGCGGGTTGACGATATAGTTATGAATTTAAGTTTTTAAATTTTTTACGAGTTTACGAGGCTAAGCCTCATAAAGTTTTTATGAGGCTTAGCCTCGTAAACATAAGATTGACAGAGTGAGGCTTTGCTATAAAATTAATAAAAAAAGGTCTAAAAATAAAAAAAATGTTTAATAAGATGTCTAATTTAATAAGCGTTAAGTTTTTATTGTTGGTCGTAATTGTTTTATTGGTCGGAACTTTAGGGTTTTTCGGTTGGCAAAAGTTTAGCGCCGAAGCTCCTTATTACGCGGTTTTTCTGCAAACCGGCGACCTTTATTTCGGCCAGCTTTCCAAATCGCTGATTCCCGGGTCAAACATTACTTTAAAAAATACTCATATGTTAATTAACGACCAAAATGACAAGCAGAATCCTTTTAAACTTCAGAAATTTAGCGACGCTTTTTGGGGGCCGTCTGAAAATATCAGTTTGAGCCGAGACAAAGTTGTTTGGATTAACAAGCTGAAACCGGATAGTCAAGTCGCGCTCGCTATCAAGAACGCGGCATCCGGAAATCAGCAGGCTTTTCCGCAATCTTCTGTTCCTCCGCAAGCTCCAGCGCCTGAAATTCCAGCGCAGTCAGACCAGCAATAGCTTCTATTGAAGTTTAACTTCAATAGACGGAATTGAAACCCG
>JBBUEA010000045.1:0-3224 GCA_038057035.1 Patescibacteria group bacterium
TAAGAGGCCAGCGCACTAAGACTAATTCCAGGACAGTTAGGGGAAATGTCAGAAAGACCGCCGGTAGCGGCAAGAGAAAGGTGGAGTTAAAATAAGGGCTTTCTCTAAATTTTGAAGTCCTGAGTAAAGTCGAAGGACGAACAAAATTTAGTTAGCAAACCCCAAATTTATATTAAAATTTGACTTCGCTCCGCTCGTAAAATTTCAATAAATTTGGCATGGGAAAAAAGAAAATAGTAAAAACAACGGACGCGGCTGTTTTAGCCGATAAAGTAAAGCTGGAAACAGCTATGACTAAGGCGGCTGTCAGCGGTTCCAAAAAAATAGAAGCCGGACGGGTTTATATAAACGCAAGCTACAATAATACTATGGTTACCGTGGCTGATAAAAACGGACAGGTGCTGGCTTGGGTTTCGGCCGGTTCAGTCGGGTTTTCAGGGCCGAAAAAAGCCACTCCTTTTGCCGCAACCAAAGTTATTGAGGCGATAACTGAAAAAATCCAACGTTCCGGGCCGTTTAATGTTGATGTTGTTGTAAAAGGCGTAGGTAGCGGACGCGATTCCGCGATCAGGGCTTTAATTAATCGGGGTTTCAGCATTCTTTCAATAAAAGATGTTACGCCAATTCCGCATAACGGGCCTCGTCCGCCAAAGGTTAGAAGAGTTTAACCGTATTAGCATGTTATTAAAAGCCAAAGAAAAAACAGAACGCGCGTTGGGAACCAAGCTCTTTTTAAAAGGGGAGCGTTGCAGTTCTCTTAAATGCGCGATGATTCGCCGGCCGTACCGGCCGGGCCAGCACGGCAAGAGGCGGCGTTCTGTTTCCGATTTTGCCCGTCAGCTTAAGGAAAAACAGAAAATTCAGATAAGTTTTGGTTTGCGCGACCGGCAGATGAAAGAGCTTTTTAAAAATATAGCCGCTAAAAAAGGATTAAACGCCCAAGCAATATTAAGCCGTTTGGAAAGCCGTCTTGATAACGTGATTTTCCGGCTTGGTTTCGCTTCGGCTCGTATTGCCGGCCGCCAGTTTGTCAGTCACGGCCATTTTCTTGTAAACAATAAGAAAGTAACCATTCCGTCTTACGCGATGAAGGTCGGCGACAAGATTTCAATTAAGGAAGGTTCGCGCTCTTTAAAAATTTTCAGCGACCTCCCGTTAAAATTAAAAAAATACGAAGCGCCGGAATGGCTTAGAATTGATAAGGACAATCTTATCGGTGAAATTATTAAACAACCGGAAGCAAGCGACACTTTATTTGACCCGAATGTTGTAATGGAATATTATTCAAGGTAGGTTTTAAGTTAAAAAATCTTTCATAAATTTAAATTTTAAGTTTAAAAAATGCAAATAATTCATCTTAGCGACGCGATTACAATTAAAAAAGTTTCCGAGGATAGCCATCGTGGAGTTTTTAATATTGAAGGCCTTTACAGCGGTTATGGCCTTACTTTAGGGAATGCATTAAGGCGCGTTCTTTTGTCGTCATTGCCCGGCGCGGCCATTACTCAGATAAAAATTAACGGCATTCACCATGAGTTTTCCACCCTGCCGGGGATGCTGGAAGATATAGTGAATTTCACCTTAAACCTTAAAAAGGTCCGTTTTTTGTTTTTTGCCGAGGAGCCGCAGATTTTAACTCTTAAAGTAAAAGGCGAAAATAAAGTTACGGCAGGAGACATTAAAAGCACCGGCCAGGTTAAGGTTGTCAATTCTGATTTGTTTTTGGCTTCTTTAACCGATAAAAAAGCCGAGCTTGATATTGAGCTTACTGTTGAAAAAGGGCTTGGTTATCTGCCGGCTGATAGCCGTAAAACAGAACGTTTGTCCGTCGGCACCATAGTTTTAGACGCCTTGTTTTCGCCGGTGATTAACGCTAATTTTCAGGTTGAGAATATGCGTGTCGGCGAGCGTACCGATTATAATCGGCTTATTCTGGATATAGAAACCGACGGGACTTTAAGCCCTTCGGCCGCGCTTCATAAAGCGGCAAATGTTTTAAGCGACCACTTCCAGAAAATTTCTTCAATTGAAGTTATTAAGCTTCAAGAAGCTGAAATGCCGGTTGAGGCTGAAAAAAGCGTGGAAAAGAAAAAAAGAGCTTCCAAAAAGAAATGAGGCATTCAAAAGAAAACAGGAAATTCGGATTAAAACGCGGTCAGCGCCGCGCTTTTTTAAAGTCTTTGGAGCATAATTTGATTATGAAAGAGAGAATGCGGACAACCGAAGCGCGCGCTAAAGAAATCAGGCCGATGGTGGAAAGGCTTGTTTCCCACGCCAAAAAACAAAATCTTGCCGCGATGCGGCTCCTCCTTAAGAAATTGCCTAAAATTTCCGCTAATAAAATTTATTATGAAATCGCTCCCCGTTACCAGAATCGTTCCGGCGGCTATTTGCGGATTATTAAAAGCGGCGCTTCAAGAAACGACGGCGCCAAGCTGTCCACTATAGAATTCGTGAAATAATTATGAAATACGAAATTGACGCTCAAAATAAAATACTTGGAAGACTGGCTTCCCAAATCGCCGGTCTTTTGCAGGGAAAGAACAGCGCTTTATACAATCCGCGGCTGGCCGGAGATAATACCGTTTCGGTGAAAAACGCCGGTAAAATAGTTGTCAGCGGCAAAAAAGCCAAACAAAAAGTTTATTATCATCACACCGGTTATATCGGCCATCTTAAGGAAATTAAATATGAAGCGTTATTTCAAAAAGACCCGGCAAAGGTGCTTAAAATGGCGGTGCGAAAAATGCTTCCCCATAATCGTTTGCGGGCATTAAGGTTAAAAAGGCTTATTATTGAAAAATGACGGCTAAAAAACCAGTTGTTAAAAAAGAATCCGTAAAATCGGAAAAATATTTTGAAGGAATCGGCCGCAGGAAAACCGCAATCGCAAGAGTAAGAATTTTTCAAAAAGACGGAGGCATGACTGTAAATAACCGCGATTTAAAAGCGTATTTTCCGCTGGCAAGCCAGCGAATTAAAGCAAACGCGCCGGTTGAAGCTTTAAAAATTAAAGACAAATTAAAAGTTGTTGTTAAGGTCAGCGGCGGAGGTTTGAACGCCCAAGCTGAAGCGGTGCGTCACGGCCTTAGCCGTGCTTTGGTTTTTTTAGACGAACAGTTCCGCAAGCCGCTTCGCGGTTTGGGCTATCTAACCCGCGATTCCAGGATGGTTGAACGGAAAAAATACGGCCTTAAAAAAGCAAGACGAGCGCCGCAGTGGCA
>JBBUEA010000046.1:0-4016 GCA_038057035.1 Patescibacteria group bacterium
ATTATTGTTGCTTCGGTGCAAACCGCCGAACCAAGAAAACCCGTTAAGAAAAAGGAGGTTGTTAAAGCGGTAATCGTGCGTCAGCGGAATAATTTTCGGCGTCCTGACGGTTCTTATATAAAGTTTGACGAAAACGCGGCTGTTTTAATTGACGCTAAAAAAGAGCCGCGCAGCACCAGGGTTTTCGGGCCTATTCCAAGGGAAATCAGGTTAAGGGGTTTTGAAACAATTTTTTCAATGGCGGAAGAAGTCGTATAAATCACGCTAATTTACGAATAACATACGAATATACGAATTCGTATATTCGTAAAAATTAGTAAATTAGAGCGATAATTTTATGAAAATAAAAAAAGGAGACATAATAAAAATAAGCAAAGGAAAAGACCGTGGAAAAACCGGAAAGGTTATTAAAGTTGACCCGGTAAGCAATAAAATTACCGTTGAGGGGCTGAATCTTTTTAAAAAACACAGCCGGCCGAAACGGCAAGGCCAAAAAGGCGAAGTTATTTTAGTAGCCCGGCCTTTAAATGTCGCTAACGCGATGATTGTTTGTCCGGCCTGCAAACAGGCCGTAAGGGTCGGCTTCCGTTTTGAAAATGAAACAAAATTAAGATTATGCAAAAAATGCAACAGCAAAATTTAGAAAAACTTTTTGAAAAAGTTATTGTTAATATCGGCGTTGGCCGAATGCGCCAGCAATCACAGTTTGAGGAAAAAATTATGCCGGAGATAATGCAGGAACTGGCGATGATTACCGGACAAAAGCCTTCCCCCCGGCCCACCAAAAAAGCCATTGCCGGATTTAAAACAAGAACCGGCGACATTGTCGGTTTAAAAGTCACAATGCGCCGTAAAAGAATGGCTGATTTCATTAAAAAGATAATTTTTATAGTTTTGCCGCGCGTTCGGGATTTTCGCGGCATACCATTGAAAAACATTGATTCGGGAGGAAATTTAAATATCGGCTTGAAAGAGCAATATGTCTTTTCGGAAATTAGTCCGGAAAAATCAAAAGTTAATTTCGGTCTTGAGATAACTATTGTTCCGAAAATAAAAACAAAGGAAAAGGCGGTTGAACTTTACAAATCAGCAGGTTTTCCGCTACAATAACGCAATGGCTAAAGAATCGGTTATCGCGAGAGCTAAAAAAAAGCCTAAATATTCAACGCGGCTGGTTCGGCGCTGTTTTCGCTGTGGTCGTAAGCATGGCTATATAAAAGATTTCGGGATATGCAGGATTTGTTTTCGTGAATTGGCGGGTCGCGGGCTGATTCCGGGCATTAAAAAGGCAAGTTGGTAAGGGCTTGATTTGAAAAATTCAAGCTAAAGGCGTAGAATTTTTCAATAATCAAACCTTGCCCTGTGAAATACTGCCTTGCCCTGTGAAATGTCGCGGGACTACTGGTAAAAGCAATATTTCACAGGGCAAGGCAGCAGCCGCGAAGCGGCATTCCACAGGGTGCTCAATGTTGTAGCCCGCCTAAATTTTCAGCTCACCTTCAACATTAAACTATGTCAATATTAAAAGTCATCAATTTAACAATTTACCAAGATTAATCAAATAAAACCGCCGAAAATTTAGGCGTGACAACATTGGCATGTACATAGATTTATTAAATAAAATTAAAAACGCCAAGACAGCCGGTAAGTCTTTTTTAAAAGCGCCTTATTCAAAAATGGATGAAGCGGTGGCTGAAATTTTAGTCAAAAATAAATTTGTTGATAAATTTGAAGTTAAAGGCAGATTGCCTAAACGAACTATTGAAATTTTATTAAAAGACAACGGCGGCAAGAAAATTTCCGGTTTAAAATTCATCAGTCGTCCCAGCCGGAGGATATACATGGGTTATCAAGACATCAAACCGGTAAAGGGTACTTTAGGAATTTTAGTTTTATCAACGCCTATGGGAATTATTGATGGCCGGGAAGCAAAAAAGAAAAAAGTCGGCGGACAAGCGCTGTTTAAGATATGGTGAATAAAGAATTTAGGATTTAGAATATAGAATTTAGGGAACTTTAAATTAAAAATTTCCTAAATTCTAATTAAATTAACATGAGTAAAATCGGAAAAAAACCAATAACTATTCCAGTCGGCATTAAAGTTGCTGTCGCTGACCATAATATTGATTTTGAAAGCCAAAAAGGGAAGCTCTCGGTAAGAATTCTTTCGGGGGTAAACGTGAAAATGAGTGAAAGTCAGCTAAATTTTGATGTTAAAGGGTCAAGCAAGCAAAATAAGTCCAATTGGGGGACTTTAAGGTCTTTAGCGCAAAATGCCGTTAACGGCCTTGTAAACGGTTTTTCAAAAACCCTTGAAATCCACGGAATTGGTTTTAGGGCGGCGCAGGAAGGCGATTCAATTTCTTTTAATATAGGTTATTCTCATCCGGTTAAGTTTACGCCGCCATCAGGAGTTAAAATAACAGCGGAAAAAAATATTATTACCGTTTCCGGAATAGACAAAGCTTTAGTGGGTCAAACAGCCGCGGAAATCAGAGCTCTTAAAAAACCTGAACCTTATAAAGGCAAGGGTATAAGGTATAAAGGAGAAGTTGTGCGGCATAAACAAGGCAAGAAAATGGCAACCGCTTCAAGTTAAAGTTTTACAGCCCGCTTAAATTTTCGGCGGGATAATATTGGCATGAATAATAAAATTGTAAAAATCAGAAAAAGGAGAAAAAATCGCGTGCGGGCGGCTATTTTAGGCACGGCAACTAAGCCGCGATTGTCTGTTTTTAGAAGCAATAAATTTTCATATGTTCAATTGATTGATGACGTGAATGGCCGGACTATTGCCAGCGCTTCAACAAAAGAAATTATCCGTGAAAATAAACAGAAAAAAACGCCGGCAGCTCAATCTCTCGGAAAATTGATTGCCGAGCGCGCTTTAGCGAAAAAAATAACCAGCGTGGTATTTGACCGCGGCCAATATAGGTATCATGGCCGTGTTAAAGGCATAGCTAAAAGCGCTCGCGAAGCCGGTTTAAAAATATGAGAAGCAATTTTAGTTTTAAAAAACAAATCAAGGATGAGTTTAAAGAACGACTGCTTGATTTAAGAAGGGTTACTAGGGTTGTTGCCGGCGGCAAACGTTTTCGTTTTCGGGCGACAGTAGCGCTTGGCGATTTGAAAGGAAAAGTTGGGGTTGGCGTGGCTAAAGGACTTGATGTTCAGAGCGCTATTGAAAAGGCGCGGCGCGATGCCAAAAAAAATATGATAACAGTAGTTTTAAAAGAAAGCCGGACTGTTCCTTATGACGTTGAAGCAAAGTACAGCGCCGCCAAGGTAAGAATAAAACCCGCTGTTAAAGGGCACGGTTTGATTGCCGGCGGCGCCGCCAGAATTGTTCTTGAGTTAGCCGGCGTAAAAGACATTTCGGCGAAAATTCTCGGCCGAACTCCGAATAAACTTACTAACGCGTTGGCAACAATAGAAGCGTTGAAAAAAATAAGGGCTTGATTTGAAAAATTCAAGCTAAAGGCGTAGAATTTTTCAATAATCAAACCTTACCCCCACACTCAGGATAAACAGAAAAATATGAAATCAATTACTCAATATAACTCTAAGAATATCTCAGATAACAAAGCTTTCTTTGTTCTGAGTGTGGGGGTGCTCAATGTTGTGGCTAAATTTATCGCGCCTCACATTGAGTTCGGTTTATAAATTTATACAACATTGGCATGCAACTTCATCAATTACGTTCTCAATATAACAAAAAGAAAAGAAAACGGATCGCCCGCGGCGGCAAACGCGGCACTTATTCCGGTCGAGGCGTAAAAGGGCAAAAATCAAGGTCTGGCCATAAAATTAAGCCGCAAGAGCGGGATTTGATTATAAGGATTCCGAAACTGCGCGGCTTTAAGAATAAACCGCTTAGTCAGAAACCGCTTGTTTTTAATCTGGATGAGCTTGAAAAGAAATTAGAATTTTTGAAATCTTTGCCTAAAAAGACAAGAATAAAGATTCTAGGTCGTGGGAATATTAAAAAACCGCTTGAAATAAAAGGCTGGCAAGTA
>JBBUEA010000047.1:0-2910 GCA_038057035.1 Patescibacteria group bacterium
AAACTTGACAAAAGGTAGAAAATTTGCTAATATATATATTAGTTAAATTGCGGATTTATTAATTAATAAAAACTGCGATTTTTAAAAATTTTATCTTAAGATAGGAGAAGGTATGATAGTTAAAATGATTGATTATGAAGAAGCTAAGGAGTTTCTTGAAAGGGCGTCATTAAACATTAACACCCCGACAGAAATTCAAATCAGCAATTATGGTTTGTTTTATAAAAAACTTTGGCTTTGGCGGAAAGATGGAAAACTTTTTCTCTGGAAGGACTTTAGAGGATTTTTTATGATTGAAAAGGAGGGTTTAAAATGAAAAGATGGTTATTGATTTTATTGTTTTTGCCGCTGGTTGCGGCCGGCTGTACTGGGATGAATTTTTACTATAAAAACAGCGCCGGCGGTTTTTACGGTTACGACCGGACGATCTCGGTTGTAAATAACGTCCCCATCGCTGACATTCTCGTCAACGGCATTAAAAAAGAAAGGTTAAAGCAAGGGGATGTTTGGACTTTTACGCCAGACACCGTTGTTTCCGTAATAACGGCCCGCGTTATGACAAGTGTGGGGCCGCAAGTCGGTAAAGAACACATAATTAACAACTATGATGATTACCGCTACGGAAATAAACAAAATACCACGGTATATATAGAGCCGAGGGATTTTGATTATCCCATTACCCCTTAGAATTTTTTACTATCCCCTTAACCCATTCATCCCGAACTTGATTAAAAATCAAGTTCGGGATATTTTTTTTACCCCGCACCTAAGAAGCAGCTTTTTTACACACTTGACACTTAAAACTTGACGCTTAAAACTTAAAATAATATGTCCGGGCACTCTCATTGGGCGGGAATAAAACATAAAAAGGAAATAACCGATAAAAAGCGGGGAGTTTTGTTTTCAAAACTTTTAAATGCCGTTAGCGCAGCCGCTAAAAACGAACCGAACCCGCAGTTTAATCCGCGGCTTAGAACCGCTGTTGAAAAAGCTCAAGAAAATAATGTGCCCTTGGTTAATATTGAACGGGCTATTAAAAAAGCTTCCGAAAGCAAAGATTTGGAAGAATTAATAATAGAAGCTTACGGCCCCGGCGGCGCGGCTATTTTAATAAACGCAATCAGCGATAATAAAAACCAGACCATCAGCGAAATTAAAAAAATACTTACCGATAACAGCGCGAAAATCGCCGAACCCGGCAGTGTGCTTTGGGCTTTTGAACAGCCAACCAGCGGCGAATGGCAGGCAAAATTCAAACAAGAAATAAGCGCGGATGACAAGCCAAAACTTGAAGTATTAATTCAGGAGCTGGATAACCGTGATGATATTCAAAAAGTGTATACTAATAAGAGCTTTCTCTGAATTTTCAAGTTAAAAGCGCAGAAAATTCAGTTAGAAAATCTTACCCCCACACTCAGGATAAGCAGAAAAATATGAAATCGATTATTCAATCTAACCCTAATAATATCCCTGATAACAAAATCTTCTTTGTTCTGAGTGTGGGGGTGCTCAATGTTGCGGCTAAATTTATCGCGCCTCACATTGAGTTCGGCTTATAAATTTAGACAACATTGGCATGTTAATTCTAGGAATTGATCCGGGCTCGGTTCGCGTAGGTTTCGGCTTAATTAAAAAGGACCGCGGCTTAAAACTGCTGAAATGCGGATTGCTGAAAATTCAATCAAAGGAAAAAAGCGGCCGCTTTTTGGAACTGGAAAATTCTTTCCGGCAATTGATTAAAAAAGAGAAGCCCAACTTGGTAGCCTTGGAAAAGCTTTATTTTATGAAAAATCAAAAAACCGGCCTGGAGGTAGCGGAGGCCAGAGGCATACTCATTTTAAATATTATTAAGGCTAAAATTCCCTTTGTGGAATACTCGCCGTCTCAAATCAAAAATTCGGTGGCCGGCTACGGTCTGGCTGATAAAACCGCGGTTGCCAGAATGTGCGCTAAAATACTGGGGGTTGATAAAATTAAAGGGTTTGACGACGTAAGCGATGCCGTGGCTGTTGCTATTACCGCCTCAAATGTCCTCTTGACAGTTTAATTCCGCTTTATATACTTTAAAACAATTTAAACTATAAAGGTCGTTTTTATAAAAAATAATCTTTAGAAACTAAGATGGATTTAATTTCAACACTGGTTGAAAAAAAAGCTTACAGCGATAACCCGTTTTTAATGGACGAAGACGAAGAACACGAAACCATTAAATCGCCGGATGATAATGATAAAGATGAGGACGACAGCGACGATGAATCTGATAATTATTAAAAAATCAAATAATAAAATCCCCGTTTTAAAACCGCGGGGGATTTTATTTAACGGGGTAAAAGCTTTAAAAATTTATGCTTGCCAACTTTTAAAACAGCCGGCGATTTTAATTGAATTTTACCGCGCCAATCTTTTAAAACTTTTCCACCCAAAGAAACCGCGCCCTGCTCTATTAACCGTTGACTGGCCGTTCCGGAAGGAGCTAAATTTGATTTTATAAGCAGTTCTTTTAAATTAATCGGCTTAATAATTTTAAATTCCTTAATTTCAGCCGGCGCGTTTTTTTCTTTAAAAACCCGGTCAAAATCCAATGCCACTTTATCCGCAACCGCTTTGCCGTGAAAATTTTTTACAATCTCAAAAGCAAGCTGTTTTTTTATTTTTTTCAATTCACCCCCCGGTCGCTTGATTAAATTGCCAAACTCCCTGATTTTTTTATCAGGAGCATCGGTTAATAATTCAAAATACATCGGCATCAATTCGTCTTTTAAATTCATAATTTGAGCAAATTGCGAATCCGGCGCCTCGTCTATTTTAATTACATTGCCGCTGGTTTTGCTCATTTTTTTAACGCCGTCGGTTCCTATTAATATCTTAAAAGTCATAATATCCTGTTCCGGCACTCCAAAATAACGCTGA
>JBBUEA010000048.1:0-4913 GCA_038057035.1 Patescibacteria group bacterium
CGCCAGCATTATACCGAAGTTGAAATAATAAAGATTTAATGCCGTTCAAATTAAGTTTTCGCTATCGCAAAAATCCCCAGCGTGGATTTTTGCTGGACTTTCGGCTTTCGCTCTCTCACTTCGCTCGAACCATGCCCGCTCAAGCCTCGAGTCCCGCTACAAACTTAATTTGACCGGCATTTATGAAAAAGGAAAAAAGAGGAAATAAAAGCCTCGCGTAATCGCGAGGCTTTTAATTGTTAAGAGCTATCGGAAGAAAATGGCTTTTTATTAAGTGCACCGCGTAAGAATTTTCAAAAGTGAAAATTTTGAAAGTATGCAGGAGATTAGGCAATTCCAGCCAGAAAGGCAGGAAAGCGACAGCTGAACTTATATGGCCGGCAAAGGGCATTATTATCCATTCAGGCTTGCCGAACGCTTCCCAAGTTTCTTTTGTGGCGGAGTAGGGAATAGCCGTGTCAATAAAACCTATCATATCAATTCCGCCGCTTACAATCAGGATTTTCCGGCGGTCAAGGCGGCTGGCGTAAGAAATAGGTTCAATGTTTTTAACTTTTTCTTTTATCATAGCGTAAGCTTCTTGGTAGGAAAGCCCGAGCTTTTTCATCAAGCTGTTTTTAAAAGGCGTAAATCCTATCATTTTTGAATCCATAAGGATTCTGGCGATACTTGCTGAAGAATTTATTATCATTAAGGATTGAACCCTGCCGTCAACCGCGCTGAATAAACTGCCGATTATTCCTCCTAAGCTTATTCCAATTACGTGCGCTTTAAGGCCCGCGGGATTCATTGAGGTTTCCCAGAAATCGTTAAGTCTCATTAAATCTATGACGCGCTGCCGCATTGCGTTAACAAGAAAAACCGAACCATCGTTAAAAGTTAAAGAGGCGTCAGTTGATTCCGATGATAATGCCGTAAGCATTTTTTTCGTTAATGGTCTGAAGCCGGATTTTATTCTTATGGCGCGGTGTCCAAGGCCGGCTACTATTTCAGCTATAAGAGCTGAAGATGTATCATCGGCTATTCCCGGAATAATTATAAAAAGCTCGTTGCTTTCCGGTTTTTTAGGCAGGTATAAAAATCCTGTTACTGCGTCATTTTTGGCATAGCCGCTTTTTTGCCATGATTTAAAAGAAAATTTTTGTATTGAAAATTTTCTGTTTTCATCATTAAGTTTGCCGAACTTAATATCGGGCAAAGAACGCGGGGTATTGAAAAAATCCGGTAAAGTTTTTGGTTTAACAAATTGTTGCTCAACTTTTGTTTTTATCGCCAGTGATACGCATCCTTGGGTTTGAACAGCGAAAAAACAAACAGCAAATAAAAATGCCGGTTTTTTCCACCACATTTATTCTCCTTTTTAATCAGAATTTCAGTTTACTGTTTTTAGCCTAACAAATTTTAGAAATTTTGAAAAGCAAGCTTTTTCAATCTAAGGAAGTGGAACTTCCTTAGATTGAATTTACGTTCTTTTCTCTATAAATTCTTGACATTTAATAATTAATATGATAAAAGTAGTGTTAGTTAAATTATATTATTTAAAAATTTAAAAGGAGGTCGTGATGAAAGAATTAATACTTTTTAATTACAGAATAGCTAAAAAAGTTCAGGGGGTATGCGTCTGGATTGAAAGAAAAACTAAAATAAATTCCGAATCTCTAGAGAGATTCTTTGAATTCGGATTAATTGCAATATTTTTAATTATGCTTTTGAAAACGAAATATTATAATATCCAGTATGAGCTGATAAAAATATTTTTCAGCAATCCAATTACAAAAATCATTTTATTTCTTTTGATATTATCAGGTTTTATACTTATGATTTTCCCTCCAGCAAAAGAGTTGAAAATAAAGATGCATTTAGAAAGTGTCAAACAATTTCCTGCATGGTATCAAATCAGAATGGCGCTATTCGGGGGCGGGTTTTTGATTTTCGGTTTTTTATTGGCGATACCGATGGCTTTAATGGAAAGGAATTATTTAGAGGCATTGTTTTTAATTTGTATAATTATACTCAACATTTTAGACTATAATTATTATCCAACAGCTCACGACAAGTGAGCTGTTTTTATATGCGCCTTTCCAATGCGTTTTTTAAAGTTTCTTCATCGGCAAATTCAATTTCGCCGCCAGTTGGAATTCCTCTTCCTAGCCGAGTTATTTTTTTAACCAGCGGCTTAAGCTCCTGGGTTATTAGTTGGGCCGTAAAATCGCCGAAAGTTGTCGGGCTGATAGCTATTATTATTTCCGCTTCTTTATTCGGAAATTCCTTTTCCAGCCGTTTGGCTAAATTTTGAATTCGCAGGCGCTGGCCGGTTTCAAGCACTCCGGCTTTAGCTAAATCTCCCAAAATAAAATATTGGCCGTTAAAACAGCGTGTTTTTTCCAAAGACAAAAGGTCGGTCGGTTTTTCAACTATCGCGATTAAATCTTTGCGTCTTTTCGCGTCGGCGCAAAAAAAGCATAGGTTTGACGACGCGGCCGCTATAAAAAAACATTGTTCGCAGTTTTTAAGATGTTTAATATCGGAAAGCGAACGTTCTATTTCATTAATTGAGTTTTTGCCGGCGGCAATAAGGTGAAATGCCAAACGAGTGGCTTGGCGCGGCCCGATTGACGGCAATTCGGAAAAAAGCTCAACGAATTTTTTTATCGGGTCAGGAAGCATGCCAATGTTGTTTAAATTTATAAGCCGAGCTCAATGCGAGGCGTGATAAATTTAACCACAACATTGAGCACCATGTGAAATGCCGCTTCGCGGCTACTGCCTTGCCTTGTGAAATACTGCTTTTGACAGTAATCTCACAACATTTCACAGGGCAAGGCAGTATTTCACAGGGTTAAGGTTTGATTATTGAAAAATTCTACGCTTTTGGCTTAAATTTTTCAAATCAAGCCCTTAATGAACTTTATCAATATTTCTAAAACTCACTTTCTCCGGGTCAAATTTCAACTTAACGGTTCCAAGCGGGCCGTTTCTATGTTTGGCTATTATTATTTCCGTCATGTTTTGTTCTTCCGGCGTGACATCTGTTTTATCCCTGTCTTTTCTGTATATGAATAAAACTACGTCCGCATCCTGTTCTATGCTACCGCTTTCTCTCAAATCCGATAGTTTCGGTATTTTTACTTCCCGCTGGTCAACGGCGCGCGACAGCTGGGAAACAGCGAGCACCGGAATGTCCAGTTCGCGGGCAAGGGCTTTTAAGCTTCTTGAGATTTCGGTTATTTGCTGGACCATTGATTCGCTATTACCGCGCGGCCTTATCAGCTGGAGATAATCTATAATTAACAGGCTTAAGCCGTGTTCAATCTGCAGGCGTCTGGCCGCTGAACGCAATTCAAAAATATTGGGCGAAGGTGAGTCGTCTATAAAAATCGGAGTTTGCGAAAGCTTGTCCAGGCTGTTTTGAATCATCGCGAAATCAATTTCATCGTTAAGCTTGCCGGTGCGCAGACGCCATAAAGGCACTTGGGCTTCGGCTGAAATCAGCCGGTCTATTACCTGTTCGCGCGACATTTCCAAAGAAAAAATTCCGACCGGCTGCCGGTGTTTCATGGCGGCCTGTCGGGCGATGTCAAGAGCCAGAGCTGTTTTTCCGAACGAAGGTCGCGCGCCTAAAATAACCAAATCGGATTTTTGCAATCCGGAAAGATAATTATCCAAATCGTTGAATCCGGTCGGGACGCCGCGCAGAACGCCGCCGCCCTGGTGAAGTTTTTCAATTCTTTCATAAGCCGCCTGCAGTTCGTCTTTTAAATGAATAAAACTCCTTTTTCTGGACCGCTGGGAAATGTTGAAAATTCTTTGTTCAATGCCGTCAATTAAAGGTTCGAATTCTCCGCCGCTAAAGGCTTTTTCGGTTACATCGGCGGATACGTTTATTAAATCGCGGAGCACTCTTTTTTGCCGCACTATTTTGCCGTAGTGTTCTATATTAGAAGCTGACGGCACGGAATTTATCAGGTCGGCAAGATAGCTTGACCCCCCGACAGCTTCTATATTTTTATCTTTTTTAAGCTGGCTAGTCAGGCTTAAAAGGTCTATTGGTTCGTTTTTTTCAAAAAGATTTAAAACCGCGCTGTAGATTTTTTGATGGTTTGGTTTGTAAAAATCGTCTTCTGAAAGAAAATCCGCCACTTTTATAATGGCGTTTTTATCAATCATCAGCGAGCCGAGAACTGATTGTTCAGCTTCTAAATCTTGTGGCGGTAATTTGGGGTCCATAAGGAGTGTCTTCTATAATATATCCTAGACCCTGGATTTTTTTCCGCAAGCGGTCAGCCTGAATAAACTGTTTAAATTCTCTTAACTTTTCCCTTTTTTGGGCCAAAGTCGATATTTTCAGAGGAATTTTTTCTTTTTTAAGCTTAAATCCGAATATTTCCATTTTTTCTTTGATAAAATTAGCTATTTCAACGGCATCTTTTTTATTGATTTGTCGGATATTTTTTTGGTAATCGTTGATAAAGTTGAAAATTGTCGCCAGCGCTTCGGGAGTGTTGAAATCATTAGCTAAAGCGGCATTGAATATTTTTTCGTATTTTTGAATTTTGCTTGCCCCGTAGCGATGCGAAGCATCTGCTTCGGAGATTTTTGAATTTTTTATAAATTCCATTTTATCAAGAAATTCTTTTATAGTTTTAAGGTTTTTTTCCGCGTTTTCAGCCAGCTGTTCGTTGTAATCAAGAGGGGAACGATAATGTCGGCTTAGAACAATCATTCTTAATGCTTCCGGCGGAAATTTTTTAAGAAAATCTTTAATGGTTATGAAGTTATCCAAGCTCTTAGACATTTTCTCGCCGCCTATCGATAAAAGACCAACGTGCATCCATATTTTTACGAACGGTTTCGTTCCGGAAGCGGCTTCTTGTTGAGCTATCTCGGCTTCGTGGTGGGGGAATATCAAATCC
>JBBUEA010000049.1:0-4829 GCA_038057035.1 Patescibacteria group bacterium
GCTTTACAATATTTTAAAAGGCGAACTTTCTTTCGTGGGACCGAGGCCGGAACGGCCGGAATTCGTAAAACCCCTGAAAGAACAAGTGCCTTTTTACGAAATGCGGCACCTGATAAAACCCGGAATCACCGGCTGGGCACAGATAAACTACCGCTACGGCTCATCAGTGGAAGACGCATACGAAAAACTGCAGTATGATTTATATTATTTAAAAAACCGTTCGCTTTTTCTTGATATCGCGATTATACTTAAAACAATAAAATCGTTGTTTGTTAATCCGAAATAAGGGCTTTCTCTAAATTTTCAAGTCCTGAGGCTCGCCGAAGGACGGAGAAAATTTAGCTAGAAAACCTTTAGCCCGTGAGATGTGAAGCTATCTCACTGGGTTTACCCCGTTAGATAGCGGAATAAAAACTATGTTAAATTCACAAAACAAATCAAAATACCCAAAACAAGGTCAATTATTAACCCCTGTTTTATTTTCCGCATCTAACGGGGTGCTCAAATTTATAGTAAAATTTGACTTCGCTCCGCTCGTAAAATTTCAATAAATTTGGCATGAAAATTCTAATTACCGGCGGAGCCGGGTTTATCGCTTCCCATATCGCGGATAAATACATAAATTTAGGCCATAAAGTCGCTGTGGTTGACAATCTCGCCACCGGTTTTCGGCGCAATGTAAATAAAAAAGCCTCATTTTACAAAGCAGATATCAGGAATAAAATAGCTATCGAAATAATATTTAAAAAAGAGCGGCCGGAAATCGTTAATCATCACGCCGCCATCGCTGAAGTCGTCAAATCGCTTCGGGACCCGATTCCGACCTTTGAAACCAACGCGCTAGGAACTGTTAATGTTTTAAGAGCTTTTGGCGAATACGGCCTTGGTAAAAACAAAAAAATCATCTTTTCTTCAACCGGCGGAGCTATTTACGGCCAGCCGGATAAAATTCCGGCTGATGAAAAAACTCCGGCTGTCCCGCTTTCTCCGTACGGACTTTCAAAACTGCTGGGGGAAGAAATTATAAAATTTTATTCTGATTATTACGGCTTTAAATATCTTATTTTCCGCTATCCCAATGTTTACGGCCCCCGTCAAAACCCCAAAGGCGAGGCGGGCGTAGTGGCGATTTTCAGCGGTTTAATGAAATCCGGCCAGCGGCCGACGATTTACGGCAACGGAACAAAAACCAGAGATTATGTTTATATAAACGATATTATTAACGCCAATGCCATTGCGTTAAAAAAGGGAGCGAATGAAATTTTGAATCTCGGCTCCGGAAAAGAAACCAACGATAAAAAAATTTACTACTTAACCGCCAAATACGCCGAGTTTAAGGAAAAACCTATTTACGCTCCGGCGCGAAAAGGAGAAGTTTACAAAATAGCGATATCGGGAAAAAAGGCACAAAAAGTTCTTAAATGGCAAGCTAAAACCAATATTGAAACCGGAATTAAAAACACGGTTAAAAAATTATAAGGCTTATTCTTTTCTCTCCTCTACTACTTTTTCCAGTTCTTTTTCCAAAAGCTCGCGCGCCTTATCGCCTTCTTTTTTTTCTAAAATTTTGCGGCGGCGTTCGCTTTCTTCATGCGCTTTAATTTCTTCTTCCGTTAACTTCGGCTGAAAAAATTTTTCGTTTTCCATTTAAATATTCAAATATGCTTATCCAGAAGCTTTTTAACGGCTTCCGGCCTTGCCCGACCTTGAGATTTTTTCATTGCCTGGCCGATTAAAAATTGAACGGCGTTTTGTTTGCCTTTTTTAACATCCCCCACCGCTTCAGGATTTTCTTTTATAACACCGGCGACTATATCGGCAAGCTCTTCTTCATTTTCCATCTGCGTTAATCCCGATTCCTTGATTATAGCGTCCGGGTCAAGACCGGTATCAAACATTTTTGCCAAAATATCTTTGGCCAGCCGGCTTGAAAGTGCTTCTTTTGCAATCAGCGAAACAAGATGCGCCAAGTTTTCCGGAGAAACTTTCAAATCCGCGAAACTAACGGCTTTTTGCGACATCAAACCCCAAAGGTCGCTGGTAAAATAATTATAAAGCAAATTAAAAGGAGTCAGTTCCGGCTGAAAGCCAAGCAGTTCGGAAGCGGCTGATTCAAAATATTGGGCCGCAAAACGGTCGGAAACGACAGTCTCCGCTTGCTCGCGGTTAAAACCGAATTCTTTCATCAAACGGCTCCGTTTATCTTCCGGCAGTTCCGGCGCTTCCAATTTTATTTTTTCAAGCTCGGCGTCTGAAAACTCCAAAGGCGGCAAATCCGGCTCCGGAAAATAACGGTAGTCATGGACGGATTCTTTGATTCTTTGAGATTTGGTTATTTTTTTTACATCATCCCAACCGCGCGTTTCCTGAATTATTTTTTCTCCGGCCGCGAGCGCCTGCTTTTGCCGGTTAATTTCATAATCTATGGCGTCTTTAACCGCTTTAAAAGAATTAATGTTTTTAACTTCCACTTTCACGCCCATCTCGCCGTTAGTCGACAAACTGATATTGGCCTCAACCCGCATCTGGCCTTTTTCCATATCGACGTTTGATATCCCAAGATACCGCAGAATAAGCTGAAGCTCTTTGGCGAATTTTACGGCATCATCCGCGTTTTTGACATCCGGCTCGGTAACCAGCTCCATCAACGGAATACCGGCGCGGTTGAAGTCGACCAGCGAAGCTGGTCGCTGGTTGCTGGTTGCTGGCGAATGAATGAGTCGGCCTGTGTCTTCTTCTAGATGAACTCTTCTTATTCTTACGCCAAGCAAATCTCCGCCCTCAACCAAAGGATTTTCATACTGCGAAATCTGATAACCTTTGGGCAAATCCGGATAAAAATAACTTTTGCGGTCAAAATGGGAAATTTTAGAAATTTTGCCGCCAATGGCATAGCCAAGCTTAATAACCGCTTCAACCGCTTGGCGATTAATAACCGGCAAAGTGCCCGGGTGGGCGAGACAAACCGGACAAACATTAACGTTGGGATGTTTTTCTTCCTGGTCATTAGAACAACCGCAAAACATTTTAGTCCGGGTTTTAAGTTCAGCGTGGATTTCTAAACCAATTGTCGGTTGAAAATTATGCATGCCAATGTTGTTGAAATTTATGAACGAGGCTTAATGCCGAGTGAAGTAAATTTCATCACAACATTGAGCACCCGCCTAAGTTTTTGGCGGCTTTTTGAATTGACCTTGTTTGTTTTAAATAACATAGTATTTTGCTTGTGAAATAATATCTTTTCTTTAAAATCTGCCAAAAATTTTGGCGGGTAAGGTTTGCTAACTGAATTTTCTGCGTCCTTCGGCAAGCCTCAGGACTTGAAAATTTAGAGCAAGCCCTTAAACCAGTCTTTTTAACAACTCTTCCGAAGTCGGCACAACCTCATGAATCAGCTTGCGCGTTGACGGTTCTTCATACAAATCATGCGGATAGTTTCCCATTAAAGTTAAATCTTCCAAAGCGTAGCAAAGTTTTCCGGCCATTGCGGCGGTAAAAAACTCGCCGTTGGTGTTAGCGCCAAGATAACCGTTTTTATTGAACACAAAACAAATATCGGCAATCCTGACTTTTCTGAAAAGATGGTCGTAGACTTTTCCGGCAACCGTTGCTTTATATTGAAAATCTTTTAACCGGTCTTTCTCATGCGCTTGGTCCAGATGCTCCGCGTTATCATCAAAATTAGGCTCTAAAATAATAAGATGCGCTCCTTTTTCATGGGCTAAACCGCGAAGTTTAACAATGAACTCCTTTAAATCTTTTTTAAAACGTTGGCTTGAACAAAAAACAACGGACTTCATATTTTTAGAAATTTGCTAATTTGCGCGCTTTTTATTATCCTAACAAAAGCTGGTTTAAAGTTCAAAAAACAAAAAGGAGCATAAAATAGCTATTATAGCTATAAGCGGCTATCCCGGGGCCGGCAAATCAACGCTAGCTGAAAAATTAGCTCAAGCTCTTGGTTATGAAAATATCAATGTCGGCTCTACCTTCAGAAAAATGGCGGATAAAAGCAATTCTGATTTATTAAATTTTTATAAAAAACTGGGGCACGACCCTGATATGGAAAAATTAATTGACCAGAATCAAGCCGAGCAAATACGCACCAAGGATAACATCATAATTCAAAGCAGAATGGCGCCTTTTTTGGAAAGTCCTTTTAAAAAAATTAACATTCTTTTAAAAGTTAGCGATGCTGAAGGAGCGAAACGGCAGATGAACCGCCCTGAAAATAAAGGAAGAACCTTTGAAGAAGTTCTTTTTCTTTCAAAAGAACGGCTGAAAGAAGAAAAAAAACGTTATCGTAATCTTTATAATATAAAAAACCATCTTGATGAAAGAAATTTTGACATTGTTTTAAATACCACGCACCTTGACAAAGCTTTAACTTTCCAAAAAATTTATTTTGACATAAAGCTTATGCTTTCTTTATGAAAAAAATAAAGCCCTAGAAAATTCTTAGGGCTTTTAATATGCGTATCCAGGCCGGGTCAAAAATCGGCATATTTTTATATTTTTTTATTTCATTAAGCGGCATAAATTCAACAAGCTTATGCTTATTCGGTTCTTTATTTTCCGGCTCGCCGCGCCATTCAGTAATTTCAAAAATCCACCATTGATGGCAATTATAATAAAAACCATCCGTGTCTTTTCGACTGCATTCATTTTCTATAAAACCGCTCCAAATTAAATTAACCGTATCAGCCATAATTCCGCTTTCTTCCAAAACCTCCCGCTTCACGGCCTGTTCCGGAGTTTCACCTTTATCAATATGCCCGGTAAGCAAAGAAAGCCCAACCGGCCTTTTCAAACGATATAAGCATAAAAAT
>JBBUEA010000050.1:0-1112 GCA_038057035.1 Patescibacteria group bacterium
ATTGCTGAAGAACTTCAAAGCGGGTATTTAATTCGGGGTGAAGTTTTACGGCCCACAAAAGTGAAAGTATATAAATAAGAGTAAAAAATTTTCAATTTACAATTTTCATTAAATTATTTAATTTTATAATTTTCAAACGTTTGAAAATTGATTCATTGAAAATTCAATAAAAATTAAAAATTAGAAATTAAAAATTAGTTTTATAATATTATGAGCAAAATACTCGGTATAGATCTTGGGACAACAAACTCGGCGATGGCGATCACCGAAGGTGGCGCCCCTAAAATAATTGAAAATAAAGAAGGCAACAGAACTCCGCCTTCAATGGTTGCGTTTGCTAAAAACGGTGAACGTTTGGCCGGATTGCTCGCGAAACGCCAGGCGGTGGTTAATCCGGAAAACACACTTTTTTCCGTTAAAAGATTAATCGGACGCCGATGGGACGACCCGGAAGTTCAGCGCGATTTGAAATGGCTGCCATTCAAGATGCAGAAATCGGTAACTGGCGGCGTTGAAATCAATATGTCCGGCAAGTGGTACCGGCCAGAAGAAATTTCAGCGATGGTACTTCAGAAATTAAAAGCAGACGCGGAAGAAAAACTTGGCGAAAAAATTTCTGAAGCTATTATTACCGTGCCGGCATATTTTGACGATTCGCAAAGACAGGCGACCAAAAACGCCGGAGAAATCGCCGGTCTTAAAGTTTTAAGAATCATAAACGAGCCCACTGCCGCGGCTTTGGCTTATGGGTTAGATAAAAAGAAATCCGAAAAAATCGTGGTTTACGACTTTGGCGGCGGCACTTTTGATATTTCTGTATTGGAAATCGGCGATGACACCATTGAAGTGAAAGCCACCGGCGGCGACACTCACTTGGGCGGCGACGATTTTGACCAGAGAATTACTAATTACCTTACCGATTCATTTAAAAAAGAACAGGGAATCGATTTGTCTAAAGACACCATGGCTTTAGCGCGTCTTAAAGAAGCTGCGGAAAAAGCTAAACATGAACTTTCCACTGTTATGGAAACCGAAATAAATCTTCCATTTATAACTTCCGACGCCTCGGGACCGAAGCATTTTGTAACTAAAATGACGCGGGCAAAACTGGA
>JBBUEA010000051.1:0-4086 GCA_038057035.1 Patescibacteria group bacterium
ATAATCACGGTATGTCGCTCGTCGGCCAATTGTATAAGCCTTTGTCGCGGCAATTTCCGGAACGGAAAGTAAAGCTATATTATTTTCAAATATCAACGGTTTTATTATTGGGAACGGATAATGCAGAAATGTAAGTTTTGTTTCTTCAAGATATACTGTAAGCTCGTCTTTGTTATTAACCGATATAATAATTTTATTTGATTTAAATAATTTTTCAATTTTTACGAGAAGAGTTTTCTGAATAGGTTTTTCGGAGAATAAATCAAAATCATAAGAAATTCTGTGGCCAATTTGAAGAGCAAGAGCCGTGCCTCCGGCAAGATAAAAATCAGAAAATACAGAAAGATTAGAAAATAGATTTTGCGCGTGAGGCGTCAGCGCCTCGAGGTGTAGTGTTAAATTCATGGATATTTAAAAGAAGCGCAATAAGCCTGCGAGCGCTTGGACGAAATTCAGTAATTGGTATTTTATTGATTAAATGAGTAACTCGTTTTTCCCCGTAATATTGAAGAAGCCATTGCCAAGATTTCCACGATCCATAGTTTATAATATTGATAATAATTCTTTGCGCGTCTCGTTCAAAATCAAGAGTTGATATATTATATGACCAGAAATATTTTTTAATTTCCTCAGGAATTATCATAATTTAATTATAACATAAAAAGAATATTATTAAACTTTGAATTAGATAAATTTTTTATTAGAATTACGAATCTTGTTTAATTTATTATTGATTTGTTGGTTTTCATTACATTACAGCCAAGCCTGTCGGTACGCTTGAAGCAATAGTATCTGAAATTGTTTGTATTGCGCCGCTGACATATTCATAGGCCCCGATGTCATAGGCTAATCCTTGAGGTCTTATGATTCCGTCAAAATCTTTTGAAACTGATACTATAGTGCCTGTATCAATCGCCGGACTATCTGCCTGGAGATGAAAGTTTCTGGTTGGGGAAACGGGGTCAACAAATTTAGGGTTGCTCGTTATCGGGCTTGTATCCCACGAAGGTAATAACTGGGATGAACCATACCAGATGTTATTTATTGCTGTAACTATTTTGTTCCAGTCGAAACCAACGTCTCCAGTGTACCAGTTTTGACCAGTGTTAACATAAGATATATTGTTCTTTAATGAGATTGATGTTGCTTGGTTTAGGTCGAAAACTCCATCTCCTCCGATATCGTAAAATATGTTGTTAAAAATGGCGGCTTCTACAAAATCCCAAGCGAAACCAATGCCTCCCTTACTGCCATCGCCTGTTCCGTTACCTACGTTGTACATAATATTGTTATATATGGAAATTCCGGCAGTAGTATGATCGCTAAGGGCAATCCCGTGAAGACCGATATCGTGGATGACGTTATCATGAATAGAAATATTTTTTATTTCGTAGGGGTCGGTATCATAGAATTGAATCCCGCGACCTGTTTTATTATCCCAAATATGCGAAAAAGCTATAACCGCAATAAATATTAATAGGGAAAAAATGTTAATTTTTAATCTCATAGCCTTTATTTTATACCGTTACTTTTATTTATTAAAGTACTAAATTAACCAAACGTTTTGGAATATAAATTATCTTCTTAGGCTCTTTTCCGCCAAGCCATTCTTTAATCTTTGGCCGGCTTAGAGCCAAATCTTTAGCTTCGGCTTCGCTAATATCAACACCCGCTTCAACCTTATCCTTTACTCTGCCGTTAATCTGGATAACCAATTCAAAAGTTTCTGCGGCAGCCAATTTTTCATCCCATTCCGGCCATTGTTCTTTATCAAGCAAAGTTTTATTGCCCAGCCTTTGCCAAAGCTCTTGAGCCAAATGAGGCGCGAAAGGGAATAACAATTTAGCAAGCGGCAAATAGTGAATGGGAAGCAGAAATTCCTGTTTTTCAAGCTCATTCACTAAAATCATCAAAGCGCTGATAGCGGTATTGAATTTAAAACTTTCAATATCTAGAGTGATTTTTTTGATTGTCTGGTGCAAAAGCTGTTCTAAATTTTGAGTTTTAATCAGTTGCTTTTCACTTTTCGTTTTTAGTTTTTCGCTTAATTTATAAACTCGGTTTAAAAATCTAAAAAGCCCGATAATCCCCTTCGCATCCCAGGGCTTCTGGTCCTCAAGCGGACCCATAAACATTTCATAAAGCCGCAGTGAATCAGCGCCGAATTCTTTTACTATGTCATCCGGGTTTATCACATTGCCGCGGGATTTTGACATTTTCTGGTTATCAGGCCCAAGAATCAGCCCCTGATTGACTAACTTGATAAACGGCTCCTGGTTTGGAACAAAACCAAGGTCAAACAAAAACTTATGCCAGAATCTCGCGTAAAGCAGGTGCAAAACCGCGTGTTCCACTCCGCCTATATAAATATCAACCCCGCCGCCGCTAAAGCTTTGGCGGGCAGGCGCCAGCCAATAATTAAATAATTTTCTAAACCTTTCGTTTGCTAAATTCTTATTTTTTGATTTTAAATTTTTATTTCCAAGAACGTAAGCAAGATAATACCAGCTGGAACCTGCCCATTGCGGCATTGTGTTTGTTTCCCGCTTGCCCCATCCGCCGCATTGCGGGCATTTCACTTTTACCCATTTAGCGATATCAGCCAAAGGAGATTCCGGCCTGCCGGTAGGCTGGTAGTTTCGCACTGACGGCAACTTTACCGGCAAATCTTTTTCAGGCACCGCCACATTGCCGCATTGTCCGCATTTTATAATAGGAATCGGTTCTCCCCAATACCGCTGGCGGGAAAAAACCCAGTCGCGGATTTTATACTGAATCTTTTTTTCCGCTCCGAGCGCTTTAACAATCTTATCTTTAGCCTCTAAATTATTTAATCCGTTAAAACGGCCGGAATTAATCATTTCTCCATTCCCAATATAAGGAAGTTCCACTTCCTTAGATTGAATAGATTGAATTACCTGAATAACGGGCAGATTGAATTTTTGGGCGAATTCGTAATCGCGTGAATCGTGAGCCGGAACAGCCATAATGGCTCCTGTTCCGTAACCGGCCAGCACGTAATCGGCAAGCCATACCGAAATTTCTTTGCCGTTCCCGGGATTAATAGCTTTAACGGTTTTCAACTCAACGCCGGTTTTAATTTTGGCGGCCAGCCGTTCACGCTGGGTTCTTCGCTTAACTTTATCAATATATTTTTTAACTTCTTTCCAGTTGACGATTTGCGACTTTAACTTCAAAACCAACTCATGCTCCGGCGCCAACACCATGTAAGTAGCGCCGAAAATAGTATCCGGCCTGGTGGTAAAAACTTCTATTTCCGCGCCGGCAACGTTGGCAATGGGAAATTTTATAATTGCTCCTTCGGAACGGCCTATCCAATTCTTTTGCATTTCCTTAACCGATTCCGGCCAATCCAGCTCATCAAAACCGCTTAAAAGCTTATCAGCGTAAGCTGTGATTTTAAGCAGCCACTGCTTAAGAAATCTCTGTTCAACAAGACTGGAACAACGGTCGCACTTGCCGTCCGCGACTTCTTCATTCGCTAAAATAGTTTTACAGCTCAAACACCAATTAACCGGCGCTTCCGATTCATACGCCAAACCCTTTTTAAAAAGCTGAAGAAAAATCCACTGTGTCCACTTATAATATTCCGGGTCCGTGGTATTAACTTCGCGCGACCAGTCATAACTGAATCCCAGAGACCGCAATTGTTTTTTAAATCCGGCAACATTATTAAAGACCGCTTTAGCGGGATGGATTTTAGTTTTAATGGCGTAATTCTCGGCAGGCAAACCAAAAGCGTCCCAGCCCATCGGATGCAGAACATTAAAACCTTTCATCCGGCAATACCGGCTGAAAATATCCGAAGCGGTATAAGACTCAACATGACCGACATGCAGGCCTTCGCCGGACGGATAAGGAAACATATCAAGAACATAACGTTTGGGATTTTTCCCATTATCATCGGCGCGCCATTCTTTATAATTTCTATCAGCCCAAATTTTCTGCCATTTTTTTTCTATTTGCCTGAAAGGATACATAATATTAGCTCTTATTTTAATGATATACTGAATTTAATGCAAAAGCATATTTTGTTCTTCGGTAAACTCAGGACAATCCTGAGCA
>JBBUEA010000052.1:0-5162 GCA_038057035.1 Patescibacteria group bacterium
TTTAATTAATCTTATTCCTTTTAAACAAATTAAATAAATTCCGAATATCTTCCTTAAACGCGTGCTGTAAATGATGAGAATGCCTGCGCCAAAGAATAAAAAGAACAGCCAAGAAAACCAGCATTAAAAAACCGGCAAAATAAAGCGCTGCGGCCCAAGGAATAAAAAAGAAAAAAAAGTTTATGCCTTCTTGGTCTATAAACTGCGAAAATGAACCAAGGATATTCATAGTAACCGCTTCATCTTTTGAATTGCCGGCTTTATCCAAAGCCCGGATAACCACCTGGTAACGTCCCGGCTTAAAAGCCGGCGCTTGATACGGAGAGCTTACTTCAAAAAACAGGCCCTGATTTTCCAATTCTTCAAAAAGCGGAATTATTTTCATCTGAAAATAATCAAAACCGGATAAAGAATCGGTGGTGAAAAAACGAAAAATCGGGTTTTTGTTGGTTGTTCTTTTACCAGGCGAAACATTGATATCAAAAGCCGCCGGCGGCTGATTATCTACTTTTACGACAAAATGGCTGACCCCGCCCCAGATATTGTCACTCCGTTCGCGAAGATGGAAATACCAAATGCCATTTTCAAGGTTCTGAAAAGAAGCTGTCGCTTCCGGACCTTCCGCAACCGCGTCCGGAAACCCTGCCGGGTCATTATCAATGTCATAACTGAAAGCCGTAGCAAACTGGCTTTTGGGCCAGGCAAAAACCGGATTATTGTCGCGGTGCCATTTTTCCTGGTCTGAATGGGTCGGAGAAGAAATTTCCGGTCCTTGGGGCGGGGGAACCATAAATTTCAAAAACGCCGGCGGCTTTTGCCCCAAAATGTTAGTGGCTTTGCCGTCATTCGCCAGAACGGTGGAACTTTTGCCGAATGAAATCTGACCGGAACCCGGAGCAATCACTCTGAAAGTAAGAGTTAAAACAATTCCCTGGGAAGTATTTATGCCGGGAGAGGGAATGCCGCCAATAAAATAAATTCTGCCTTCCTTATTTGAAAAAGAGGGCGGGGCTGGCCAAAGCTGGATGATTGACTGGCCGCCAAGAGACTGACTGGCCACTTGAATTTTGTCGGCGGGAAACAAAAGTTCAACTTCAACGGTATTTACCGAGCTGTTCTTTGTATCCAAAATAATTGAAAGGTCAAAAGTGCTGCCAACCAAAAATGAACCGCTGGCGGGATTTAAAAAAAGAGCGGCTTGGGAAGCGGCTTTAACCGTAAAAATTAACGGCCAAAACCCGATGAGCGAAAAAACAATCAAAACTAAAAAGACAGGTCTCATCCTTTTATAATTATATACCTTTTTAAAAATTGAATGACATCGCAAGTCCTTCAATTAATGACTTGCGATGTCATTCAATGGAAAAATCCGGCAATTGATTCAAATATTTCCGCTATTAAACGGGCTAAAAACTTAAAGAAATCAACAATTTTAAAACTTGGTTTAGCTGTTTCTGCAACAGCTGTTGTGGCTGTTTTTAACGGTTCAAAACCAAGACTTTCGGTAATAACCGCAAAATAATTCTCCGTTGTCTTGGGTTTTTCTTGCTGTTTAAATTCTTTTTCTTCAGATTGACTTTGACCGCCGGCAAAAGCCAGCACTTTATCAGTCCAGTCAAAAAACAGCAAACTTAAATCTCGAACATCAACCGACTTGTCATCATTAAAATCCGCCGGCGTCGGAACTTGTTGGGGCATTAAATAAAGAAAAATGCTGAAATCGGACAAGTTTATCCTGCCGTCGCAGTTTAAATCGGTGTTAGGCAAACAAGGCGTTAATGCCGGTTTTGGAATCGCTTCTTCCAAAAGCTCAAAAAGCGGCGGCACTGAAACTCTGGCAACTCCGCGTCCGGCTCCGCCGGCTCCGCCCGGAGCCGGCGGAACGCCGGCACTGGTCGGAACCGCGGTTGTTTCATTGGAAGTCGCGACAACTTCGCCGAATTCGTCTTTAGCTCTTACTCTAAAAAAATAAGTTGTACCGGCGGTTAATCCTGTTTTAGTAAAAGTTAAAACATTGCCGACATTTTCAAAACTTTGACCTTCGGAAACAACGCCGGCGCCGACATCATAACCGCTCACGTTAAAACCTAAAAAACCTTCGCTTGCTGTCCATGTTAAAACAACTTGTTCCTGCCCCGGAGCCGCTGATAAAACCGGCTCGCTTACAAACGGAAAGCCCAAAAAACCCCCGATTAAACGGAAAAAACTGCTGGTTGACAACCCTAAAGCAGGCTCGCCAAAAGCCTGCGGCATCAAAAAGCTGGCAGAAGTGGCGTTTTCCCCGCCGCTGTTAATAACACCAGAATCAATAATAAAATTTGACGAAGTCGCCCGGTCGGCTCTTACCGCAGAAACTAAAAAAATACTGATTAATATACCTATAATAAACGCTAAAACCTCTTTACTTCTCATCAATAATATTATATCAGGTAGCAAGTTTGTTGAATAATATTAAGGATATCGAATGTCCTAAAATTAACGCAATTTCGGGACATCCGATGTCCAAATATTGAATCTATTTAATTAAAAAACAACCTCGCATTTGCGAGGCTGTTTTTTAAAATCGCTATTTTTGATTTAAAAAATTGGTGATTGCCTGCGCCACCTGCGAATCGTCTTTCAAATTCTCCCAAAACATTATTTTGTCTTTGGGAACGTACATCGCGTCAGCCGGACCGTGCAATTCGCCGCCAAGTTTCACCAAATTAATGCTTGGCTGTTGCGGAGGAGAACCCTGCTGAAGAGGGTCGGTTACCCGCAAATAATAAATATCTTTTAAAACCACGTACCCCCGGTTGTAATTTTTAAGGTGGCCGAAATAAACCTGGTTATTAGTCAAAAAAACCGCCTGCCACTGTTTAGCGCTTACCGATGGAAAATCGTAAGATGGGACAACACCGTACAATCCAAGAATCTTCCAACCAACAGCGATTAATAAAGCCAAGCCCAAAAAAGCTATTAAGACCTTTATCTTTGAATTTTCTCCAACAAACATTGAATTAAACATTAACTAAATAATAAAATTATTTACGACCATTTAAATTTAATAAATTAATTATAGCATATATAGTTATCCACATAAAAATCGCGCGAAATTGCTAATCTTTACGAATATACGAATTCGTATATTCGTATTTATTCGTAAATTCGAGCGATTATCGGGGTAATGCCTGAATTTTCGCCATAATCTCAAGCACTTGTTTTAAAATTTTCAAAAGTTCAGATTGGATATCGGCTATTTTCCGGCGCGTTTCAAAAGATAATTGAGGTATTGGCGGCGTATTTTTAATTTCGGTTTTTACATCCTTTTCCGGCGCTTTTACCTCTTCTTTTTTAATTTCAACTATTAATTTTTCATTTTCCGGCTGATTTTTTATTTTCGGCTCGGCTAAAGTTTTAAATGTTTTTTCAGTGGAAGTCACGACTTCGGTATATAACCATGGCCTGCCGGTTATAAACATAAGATAATAAGTCATATCCGGAATAAGATTTATAAGACGAGCCGAATGCTCAAAACGGCTTAGGCTTAAATCTGTTGAAAATTCATCCGAGTAAACCCTGCTCGTTGTTCCATACTTCAGTTTAGTATAACTATAATAATCAGTTCTCCAGCTGATTGAAGCGGAGCCGGCAGTTATTTCATTAACGGAAAATTCAACGACTGAAGGGGGCGGAATAACAGGCGTATATCCCGTGACTGCCGCAGGCGTGGAAGAAGGCGCCGCCGCTTGAATAACAATAGTGCCTCCAACCCCGTCATTAAGATGGTCGTGGTAGCCCCAAGTCCCGACACTATTTAAAGCCGCGGTAGTGGAAGACGCTCCGTTAACTATAACGCCCATATTCAAAGCCGTATAATTAGTATGGTCCGGATGCGGGTTTGAAGAAGGCTGAATATCGCCGCCGCTGGTATTAATCCATTTAATTTGGTCGCCGGCTGTAATAGTAACGCTTGAAGGGGTAAAAACAGTGGCGTTGCGGGTAATATTAACAACAGCCGCGTAAGAAAAAACAGGAAACCAGACGATTGCCGTTATTATCAACAAAAGAAAATAATTATTAATCTTTTTCTTAAGCATCATTTTTTATTATAACAAATTTAATTCAACGGGAATTCCGCGTCTGTAAAAGCGGGGATTAGAGCTTTCATTAAATATTTATTGTTCTCTGCAAGATCATATCGGACAAGTAGATAGATATTTGGTCGGCGTTTTTCCATCAAGCGCAAGGTGTTCCCGTTCGGTATTGTAGCGAAGCATATGAGCTTCGTGCTTCCGCTTGAGTTCGGGAATAGTGCGGAACCGCACATCATTCCAGAACTCTTCGCGATCGGTTCTATGAGATCGTTCGACCTTGCCATTCTGCGCTGGCTTGCCTGGATCAATGAGAAAATGGGTGAGGTTATGTGCAATGCATACACGATCAAAGATATGGAGTCGTGGACGTAGCGGATCCGCGCTTTTTCCGTATCCTGTGTAATAATTCGTGAAAATGGAGCCATTGTCGGTTTGTACCGCTTGAATATGGAATGGTGCAATCGCGAGAAGTTTTTCGAGAAATACAACGGCAGTCCGGTTGGATTGCTCCGCAGTGACCCAGGCAAACCGCCAGCGCGAAGCGCAATCGATTGCAGTGAATTGATACAGCCATCGTCTGTTGTATTTCCGTGCATACACAACATCTATCTGAATAATCTCGCCGGGCGCTGTTGCTTGTGGAATTGGCTTTGGATTCCTACGTACACGCTTTCGCGTTCGCACGAGCCCCTCCCGTTTCAGAACCTTGTGGATCGTCCGCCAGTGCATGGTGATGCCGTGACGCTTCTTGAGGCGCAACGAGATACGTTCCGCGCCAGGCATAGGAGATTCGGCGCGGATCGATCGTATGAGCGTTACTCTGTCCTGCGGTGTCGTATGCGGATACGAATGATGCGCTCGCGATTGTTCCATGAGTCCGGAGAGGCTATCCTTTTCATATGCAGTTTTCCACAGATAGAGCGTGCTCCGAGCGAATCCCGATCGCTTCGTGAGCTCCGTCATTGAAAGTCCGCCTTCAAGGTGAAGCTTGAGCCACCGCTCCCGTTCAGAGGCGATCAAAACCTGTATGTTGTGAGTCATATCGTTCATTGTTGCAGAGTGTCCGATATGATCGTACAGAGTACC
>JBBUEA010000053.1:0-3426 GCA_038057035.1 Patescibacteria group bacterium
GGAATTCGGCAACCGCGACGGAATGATTCATATTTCCGAATTAAAAGACGGCTATGTTAAAACAGTTGACGAAGTGCTGAAGCTTGACGAACAAGTGCAGGCTAAAATCATCCGTCTTGACCCGGACGGCCGGATAGGGCTTTCGCTAAAAGGAATTAAAACTTAATCTTTATGAGGTCCGACCTCGTAAATTAATCTCTTAAACCCTAAAAGTAAGATTAAAAATGCCATAATTAACGGCCAATCGCCGAATTTGGTATAAAATGTTTGAATTTTTGAGGGAAAAACTTTGGCGAAAAGAATTGAATTTTCTGAAGGTTTTGTTTCTATAATCATTTTTCCGTTCTGATCAATAAATAACGATTGACCGCCGTCTGTTGATTGAATAAAAGGTTTTTCGTTGGCTATAGCTTGAAAACGAGCTTGAGTTTTTAATTGCGAAAGCAAGAATGGGTCATTATTAAAAATACCAAGGCTGGCGGAATTAACTAAAATTTGAGCTCCTTGTTTGGCTAATGAACGATAAAGCAAGGGAGAAACAACGCCCGAACAAAGCAAAGCGCCGACGCTAGTTAAAGAAAATTCCACCGGTTTTTCAAAAGTTTTACCGTTGCTAAAAGATCTTAATACTTCAAAACGTTGAAGAGCGGCTTGATTGTTCGTTAAGACAAGAAAAAATTTAAGAATAGAAGGCATAAATTCGCCGCCTGGAATTAAAAAAGATTTCACCTGAACATCAACTATGTCGCCTTTCTGGTCACGATAAATTATTTGCCCTTGCAAAAGACCGTTTTTTTCAACAACTACGCGATTAGTTATTATTAATCCCTGCCTGTTTTGATCAGGAAAAACTTTCTTAATGAACTCTTTTTCTTTTTCTCCGATAAAACCTAAATAACCGTTTTCAGGGAAAATAAGCATATCCGGCTGGCTTATGTTTCTTTTTTCGCTTTCCGCTCGATCCCAAAGCAGAAAAATTTTACTGATACTCATCGGTTTTAATTTCGTATTCATTTGAAAAAAAGCGATATTTAAAAATTCTTTGTTCTCCAAAAAAGAATTGGGTGCGAAAAAAGCTGGTGATAAAATTACTGGAACCAGAATTAAAACAAAAATTGCCGATAAAAACAAAGAGCGGCGCCGAAAAAAAAGGATAAATAAAGCAGTGTTGAAAAAAACGGCAAAAAAACTGATACCATAAAGCCCGACAAAACGCGACCCAAAAATAAATAATGTGTCAATCAACGTATAGCCAAGATTACCAAAAGACCAGTGAGGAGCGAAAGAAGCGCTCGGACTCCAAGTTAACAAGCTGAACATCCAGGCTCTTAAATATTCGGAAATTATCCATATTGACGGAATAATAATAAGATTAAGAAAGTTTGACGACTTCTGATAATAATTTAAAAATAACGACGCGGAAAATCCGAAAATTCCAAACGATATGCCGACAAAAATTGATAACATTAACCAACCGCTGACAAAAATAAGATTGGCTAAAAAAATATTATTAAGACCTGCCCAATCAGCCGGCAAAGCGGAAAATAACCAACGGCTGATAAGCGCGAAAAAGATAAAGCCCGCGAGCCAGCCGCCCAAAAAAGATTTTTTTAAAACCGTTTTATCACGGCCAGCAAAACAGATTCGTTCAATAAAAATAAAAAAAGGAATAAGACCGAACAATCCCAAAAAAGAAAGATAGAAATGCTCAAAGGACAAATCCAATAAAAAAGCGGAAATAATTGGCAATAACCAAATCATTAGCTTAAAACTAAATTAATAAAATATTCGTATATATACGTATATTAATAATACGCAATGTTGTATAATAATAATATGGATGAAAACCAACAACAGCCGGCTGGCGACAATCCGATTCCGCCCCCGCCTCCTCCGGAAATCGGAGTGCGGACAATGCAGTCAGATTTGCAGTCAATGCAAAAAAGCGGCGGCGACGCGCCCCAGCCGTATATTATAAACGCCGACTCCGCGGCGCCTCAAAGACCGGTCGCGGAACCAATGCCAGCCCCTCAACAGCCGAAAATTACCGCTCAAGGATACACCGGGCCGGAAGCCCCTATTTTTCAAGAACCAAGCGAACCTGTTTTTACTCCAGCCGAACAAATCCCGACACCCGGAACGGCGAATAACGATCCAACTAAAAAAAGCGGCGGATTAAAAATTATTATTTGGATAATAGCCATAATTGCCATAGCCGGCGGGCTCGGCGCTTTGGGATATTTTGTTATATTCCCAATTTTATTTCCAACCCAAATAGCGCCAATCGCTCAAGAACCGGAGCCGCAACCGGCGCCAACCCCAACTATTCCTGAACCGGTTATACCAACTCCCGAGCCAGAACCAATAATAACCGAGCCAACAACAACCGCTGAAATTGTTCCGCCCCCAACGCCAGAAATTAAACCCCATACTTCTTTTTTCCAAACCTCAACTTCGCAAGAAATTATATCCTTGGAATCATTAACGCTGGAAACAATTAAAAATGGAGTTTCTTCAACAGCCGCTAAACTGGCTATCAATGATTTTAAAGAGCTTGTTTTAGAAAAATCCGATAAAACTCCGGTCATGCTTTCGGAATTCCTGACGATTTTAATACCCGAACTAACAGCTGAAAAAATAAAAGTTTTTTTTGAAGAAGATTTCACGGCTTTTATACACGTCAATGACAAAGGCGCTTGGCCCGGTTATATCTTAAAACTAAGCGACGCCGGTCTTTTAACCCAAGCTCAAATTGAAATCAGCCAGCTGGAAATTTCTCCCAGTTTAAAAAATATTTTTATTAACGACCCGGGCGCTATCAACCAGTTGTTTAAAAACGGCAAAGTCGGCTCAACCGACACCCACTACCAGGTTTACAGCCTGCCCAACGCGGCTTTTAATTACGCCTGGTTTAATAACTACCTTATATTAAGCGCGTCTTATTCCGGTTTAACGGAAGCTTTAAAGAAACTTTAAACAATAAGGCATTTGATGTCTTATTAATAATTTGGATATTAATAATATTAATTTGATGTTTAAAAATCTTGGAAATATCCGGCTGAAAAAAACCGTGAAGGCTGTTTTATTTTTAACGCTATTAATATTGCTGGTTAATTATCAGTATGTATCCGCGAATCCTCAATTTTGGATTTTTAAGTTAACATTTAACGGCTCTGGTGGAGGAACTATTATAGATAATCTTGATCCTCATAGAATCTTTGCTCCGCCTTGTGTTAATAATCAATGCCAACCATGCGATAGTGTTATTACTTCTACGTGCTCTGGTGTTTTTAATTTTGGCGAAATTGAAACTTTAACCGCGATTCCTGACGCTAACTCTACTTTTACTGGTTGGTCTGGCGCTTGTTCTGGAGTAGGCGTTTGCACTCTAACATCTAACATCATTCAAGCTTTTAATGTAACAGC
>JBBUEA010000054.1:0-3004 GCA_038057035.1 Patescibacteria group bacterium
ATAGCCGTCTTTTAATTCGGAAATATGAATCATTCCGTCGCGGTTGCCGAATTCCACAATCGCGCCGAAATCAAGAATTTTTATCACTTTACCGCTGACCATTTCTCCGAGTTTGTAAGTTTTGACAATAGCTCTTACTTGTTCCAAAGCGGCTTCGGCGGTTTCATGTGTTGGCCCGGAAATGAATATTTTGCCGTTTTCTTCTATATCTATGGTAGTTTCACCGCCGGTAGACGCGATAATGCCGTTAATTATTTTTCCGCCCGGGCCGATTACTTCCCCGATTCTTTTTGGGTCAATGTCAATTGTTAAAACAATGGGCGCGTATTTTGAAATATTGGGACGCGGCTCCGCGAGCGCAGTTTTCATCACGTTAAGAATTTCCAAGCGGGCTTTTTTTGCCTGCTCTAAAGCGCCGCTGAAAATTTTATCCGTAATGCCTTGTATTTTAACGTCCATTTGCATGGCGGTTACGCCCGCGTCCGTGCCGGCGACTTTAAGGTCCATATCGCCGTGGTGGTCTTCCGGCCCTTGGATATCCGTTACTATTTTATAATTGTCATCGGTATCGTACATCAGCCCCATCGCGATTCCGGCAACCGGTTTTTTAATCGGCACGCCCGCGTCCATTAAAGATAAAGAAGCGGCGCAAGCGGACGCCATTGAAGATGAGCCGTTTGAAGAAAGGGTTTCAGAAACAACGCGGATTGTGTAAGGGAAAGTTTCAAAATCCGGAATAATCGCTTTTAAGGCTTTTTCCGCCAAAGCGCCGTGGCCGATTTCCCGGCGGCCCGGGCCGCGAAAAGAACCGACTTCCCCCACTGAATAAGCCGGAAAATTATAATGATGCAGGAACCGGCGCTTGCCAGTTGTTTCCATTGTTTCCACCAGCTGTTCGGCGCCCGGCGGAGCAATGGTTGTTATTGAAAGCGATTGGGTGTCGCCTCGGCTGAAAAGCGCGGAGCCGTGAGTCCGTTCCAAAAGCCCGACTTCGGCGTATAAATTTCTCACCTCGTCAAGTTTTCGGTTGTCCGGCCGCAACCCTTTTTCCAAAATATTTTTATGCACCAGCTTGTCAAGTTCTTCTTCAAAAAGAGCTTCCACCGCGGCTTTATCGGTTTCTTCGCCAAGGCCGGCGACTAATTCACGCTGTAAATCCCCAATTTGATTTTGGTGTTCGGTTTTGGAATTTTGATAAACGGCTTGTTCCAGTTTGTTTGATAAAAATTCTTTTACTTTTTTCCGCAATTCCGGATTTGGTTCGGAAAGTTCAAGGCCGGTTTTTGGTTTGCCGATTTTGGCAACGATTTCATTTTGCCAGTCAACAAGCCTGCTGATTTCTTTCTGGGCTGTTTGAAAAGCGCTTAAGACCTCGGTTTCTTTAGCTTCACTGCCGTTCAGCTCTATCATATTGATTCTGTTTTTCGGGCCCGCAAAAAAAGCTTCAAATTCCGCTTTATTGTTTTTCAGCTTGCTTATAAACGGGTTAATCTCCAGCGCGTTGTTAAAGCCCGCGATTTTTAAGCCTGAAACCGGGCCGTTCCAAGGGATGTCTGAAATAGCCAGAGCGGTTGAAGCCGCGGTTAAAGCCGCGAAATCAGGGTCGTTTTCTCCGTCAAAAGCCAGAATAGTTACCACGACCTGTATTTCCCGTCTGATGCGCTGGTCAAAAAGCGGCCGGATACTGCGGTCAACCAAACGGCCGGATAAAATCGCTTCTTCGGAAGGCCGACCTTCGCGTCTGACAAAACGGCTGCCGATAATTTTTCCGGCGGCGTAAAATTTTTCTTCGTAGTCAACCAAAAGCGGAAGATAATTGGAATTTTTATCGTTTTTGGTCATTACCACGGTTGCCAGCACCGCTGTTTCGCCATATTTGGCAAGCACCGCGGCATTGGCTTGTTTGGCTAAATCTGACACTTCAAGGGTTAAATTTCTCCCCCCGATTTCAATTGAAAAACTTTGTTTATTTAAAGGCATAGTTTATTTATATTCTTCTAATAATTTTGAAATTTGATTTTTTAGCTGGGGTATATCTTTATTGATCGTCTGCCACACAACAAAAAGATTGACTCCAAAATATTCATGAATAAGATTATTGCGCATTCCGACAATTTCGTTCCAGTTAATTTCGGGGTGTTTCTTTTTATAATCGGACGGCAAGTTTTTAACCGCTTCGCCAATTACTTCTATCCTTCTGATAACGGCGTCTTGAACCGTGATATTTTTAGAGAATGTTTTTTTATTTATTTTTTGAGCATGACCTTCAATAGTTTTTATGCTTTCAAAAATGTGAAGCAGAAAAATTTTAGGATCTTTTTTCATAAATCACTTTCTGCTCTTTTAAGATTATATCTTTTAAAAAATGATTAATGCCGCCATAAGTTAAGAGGTCAACTTTTCTTCCTAATATTTTTTTCAGTTCAAATTGCAAACGGACTAAATCAAGCAAACTTTTTTGACCTTTAAATTTTATTAAAATATCAATATCGCTGTTTTTTTTCATTTCGCCCTTGGCCGCCGAACCAAAAAGCGCCGCTTTGGTAATTCCTCGCTGTTTTAAAATCGGCAGTATTTTTTTTTTGATATTTTCAGGGGTCATATTTTTAATTTTAGAAGCAATCTTACGAAGTGGGACTTCGTAAGATTGCCCGCAAAGTTTTACTTTTTAATAATTATTTTCGGATAGTCTTCTATATTAATAAAATAATCAGCTGATTCTTTAAGGCGGCCGGACGCGCTTCTGCCAAAAGCCGCGACTTCCACTTGTCTGCCGAGGCCCCACTTAAGATATTCAACTAACGGAACAAAATCGCCGTCTCCGGTGACCAGAATCACCGAGTCAAGATAATTAGCCATCCGAATCGCGTCCACGGCCATGCCTACATCCCAATCGGCTTTTTTAAACCCACCCGGATAAGTTTGCAGGTCTTTCATTCTAAGTTCTAAGCCGGCTTTCTGCAAGGCTTCAAAAAAAGCTTTTTCTTCCGCCACCGGCGTTGCT
>JBBUEA010000055.1:0-2271 GCA_038057035.1 Patescibacteria group bacterium
GGGCTTCGCCCCAGCTTCTTTCTCCGCCCGGCGAAACTCATAAAAATTGGGTGATTTTTCCGGAGAAAATAAACGGTAAGTACGCGATTTTGCATAGCATTAGTCCGGAAGTTCTGATTGCTTATTTTGACGAATTAAAATTTAAACCCGGACAATATATTCAAAGCAGCCATAACGGAATTTACAGAAAAAATTCTTGGGATAGCTGGATGAGAGGCGCCGGGCCGCCGCCGATTAAAACCAAATATGGGTGGTTGCTTTTTTATCATGCGATAGATAAACGCGACCCGGGAAAATATAAGGTTGGAGCGATGCTGTTAGACTTGAATGACCCGACTAAGGTTATATGCCGCTTAAAAGAGCCGGTCTTGGAGCCTTATGAAACGTACGAAAACAGCGGATTTAAGTCCGGCGTTATTTACGCTTCCGGCGCGGTGGTGAAAGACGGAATGCTTTTTTTGTATTACGGCGCGGCTGACAGTTATGTTTGCGTTGCTTATGCGGATTTTGACGAATTTGTTGAATCTATAAAAAAAGAAGTCAAGCCAAAACTGCGGCGGCAAATATTAAGAAAAGAATAATGTATGCTGCAGGTTAAACGTTCGCCGGAAAATCCGATTCTTTTGCCGAACAGGGAACATTTCTGGGAAGCTGAAGCTGTTTTTAACGGTTGTCCAGTCGCGTCCGGAAAGAAAATCCATTTTTTTTACCGCGCCGTGGCTTCTCCCGAGAATTATGACGGTTCTTCAATTCAGATTTCTTCAATCGGCAAAGCGATAAGCTCTGACGGTCTTCATTTCAAGGACCGCTGGCAATTGATAAGGCCGGAATACGATTGGGAAAGATATGGTTGCGAGGACCCGCGGGTTACGAAATTTAACGGCAAATATTTTATTTTTTACACAGCGCTTTCAAAATATCCGTTTTCAGCTGATGGCATAAAAATCGGCGTTGCCGTAACTAAAGATTTTCGTAATATTGAAAAATATCCGGTTACGTCTTTTAACGCCAAAGCAATGGCGCTTTTTCCCGTGAAAGTAGCCGGAAAAATAGCGGCAGTGTTAACAGTTCATACGGACCAGCCGCCGGCCAAAATTTGCCTGGCGCTTTTTAATAAAATTGAAGATATCTGGTCAAAAAAATATTGGGAGCGCTGGTATGCTTCGCTTGATAAGCATGTTATTTCTTTACAGCGGTCTACCAACGACCACATTGAAGTGGGCGCTCCGCCTGTAAAAACCAACAAGGGTTGGATTTTAATTTATTCTTACATTAAAGATTATTTTGCCGGCCATGCGGTTTTCGGAATTGAAGCGGCTTTGCTTGATTTAAAAAACCCTTTAAAGATTATCGGCAGGACTGAAAAACCGTTTTTAACGCCGGATGAAGGCTATGAACAGCACGGCCGGGCGCATAATATGGTTTTTCCGTCAGGCGCTTTGGTTAAAAAAGATAAATTGATGATTTATTACGGAGCCGCCGACACTACTTGTTGCGTTGCCAGCGTCGGCTTAAAGTCAATCACGCGAGAACTTATTTCGCCGTCTTGTACCGCTTTAGTAAAACGTTTTTCCGGCAATCCTATTCTTCAGCCGAAAAGCGAAAACTGGTGGGAAACTAAAGCGGTTTTTAATCCGGGAGCGGTTTATCTTAACAACAGGATTCATCTTCTTTATCGGGCAATATCTTTGGATAACACTTCGGTAATGGGCTATGCTTCAAGTTCGGACGGTTTTCATTTTAACGAACGTTTGCTTCAGCCGGTTTATGTTCCGCGCGAGGATTTTGAAAAAAAACTTCAGTCTGGCGGCAATTCCGGCTGTGAAGACCCGCGGCTGACAATAATCGGTAAAAAAATTTATATGCTGTATACCGCTTATGACAGCGTAAATCCGGCACGCGTCGCTTTAAGTTCAATTTTGATAAATGATTTTCTGGTCAAGCGCTGGAATTGGTCAAAGCCGATTCTTATTTCTCCGCCAGGCGAGAATGACAAAGACGCTGCAATTTTCCCGAAAAAAATAAAAGGTCAGTATGCGATTTTGCATCGGCTTGGTTCCAGTATCTGGATAGATTTTGTTGATACTCTTAATTTTGACGGCAAAACAAAATGGCTCAAAGGGCATATTTTAATGAATCCGCGCGCTGGCATGTTTGACAGTATCAAGATCGGCATTACCGCTCCGCCCATAGAAACAAAAATAGGATGGCTTTTAATTTATCACGGCGTTTCCAGAGCCGATGGCCATTATCGGATTAGAGCGGCCTTGC
>JBBUEA010000056.1:0-1094 GCA_038057035.1 Patescibacteria group bacterium
TTTTAATGCTCGGATGGAAAACAGCCGGCTGGTGGGGATTTGACCGCTGGATTTTGCCGAAACTTGGCGCTCCTTGGTCCCGCGTGGAAGTAATAATTGACAGCGGTTAGGTTGTATATTCATAAACCTTGTTAGATTAACACCTTAAAAGAAGGGCGTGGGCTAAACTTTAAATTAAATTAAAAAAAATGAAAAAACGAATTTTAATATATTTTGGGTTTATTATTTTTTCCTTATTGCTTGGATTTATTATTACAGTAATACCTGTTCTTTATTCGTTTCGTTATCTAAGGATAGCATCAGATGGCTATCCTTTTGTTTTCATAACTTTTATGGATTGGGGACTTTATCCAAGTAGTTGTATAGGATTTATTTTAGATATAGTATTTTGGGGGTTAATATCTTTTATTATTCTACAATTACGCTTCGCTTTATTCAAATTATTCAAAAAAGTTAAAAATAAAATAGGCTTCAATAATTTAATTAGAGCAATCTATGTAACGATTATAATTATTTTAATAATTTATATTCTACACATGCACAATCTTGTACCATCGTCACGCTTCTTGCCCGGTCCTTTTAGCTGGCGTCTTTCTCTAATACGTGGTCAATATTGCCAAGCTCTTGATTTATATTTTTATATTAACCATCTTATTAATTAACGATAACAATAAAATACATTGAAACCGCGCCGAAAATATGCTAAAATATCGGCGTGTTAAAGCTTGAAACGGCATTAATTCAAATCAGCGGCATCGCGCCCCGCTTTTTAATAAAACTTAAAAAACTGAAAATTGAAACAGTGAAAGACCTGCTTTGGCATTTTCCGTTCCGCTACGAAGATTTTTCCCAGATTTATAAAATAGCCGAACTCCAGCCGAACCAGCAAACAACCGTGCAGGGCATTGTAAAAGAAGTCGCCATGCGCCGGAGCTGGCGAAAACATATGATAATCGTGGAAGCGCTGATAGAAGACGATACCGGCGCGGTAAGGGCAATATGGTTTAACCAGCCGTATGTTAAAAACGCGCTAAGACCGGGCCGGATAGCCAATTTTTCAGGCAAAGTCGTTTATTCCGACGAAGACATCTGTC
>JBBUEA010000057.1:0-2745 GCA_038057035.1 Patescibacteria group bacterium
CGCCGACGACTAAAAGCAAAACCGGCTCAATAACCGTAAGCAGAAGTTCCAGCGAATATATTATTTCTTCCTCGTAAAATTCGGACATTTGATTCAAAACTGAAACAAGCTGGCCGCTTTTTTCGCCGGTCGCGATAACGCTTATAAGTATGCCGGGGAAAAGGTCCGGATGTTCGCGGAGCGCTTCCGCAAATCCGATTCCTTGTTCAAGTTTTTTTTGAATATCGGTTATAGCGCCTTGATATTTCGGATTCATTATTTCCGATGCCGTTGTAAGCGCGCCTTTTAAGGAAAAGCCTGCGTTAAGAAGATGGGCTGTTGTTTTTGAAAAGCGCATCAAGGAAAGATTTTTTTGCATTTTATTTAAAATCGGCAGATGCCATAAAAGCGAATTGGCTATGAGCCGGACTTTTTTAAGCCTGAAAGACATAAAAGCGAATAAGACCGCGATGCTGGCCGCGATTATTATAAATATAGTGTAATTAAGCCAAAGATCCGAGGCTACAAAAAAAATTTTAGTGTAAAAAGGAGGTTCGGCTTTTAAAGAAATAAAGAGTTCTTTTAGTTTCGGAGCAACCACGGAAAGAACTATTATAAGCATCGCTCCAAGGGCGGTTATTAAAATTGCAGGATAAACCATTGCGCCGCGGAGTTTTCTTACAAAAGTGTAATCTTTTCTAAGTTCCTGCGAATAAGATAATAATATATCCGGAAGATTTCCTGACGATTCTCCGGCTTTAACGAGATTTATGAAAATCGGGTTGAATTGGTTTTGCCAGCTTTTAATCGCGTCAGAAAACGATTCTCCCTTGCCCAACCGGTCTTTTATGTTGTAAGCGATTTTTTTAACCAGCGGTTTAATGGCGTCTTGGGCGATTATATCAAGTCCGGTTAAAATATCCGTCCCTGATTTTAAAACAGTTCCGAGATGCCTTATAAAAATTATCTGGTCAAACATATTCAGCCGTCTGCCGAAAGAAACCTGCATTTTGGAAAAACGGGAAAAACGGCCGCCGGTTTCTTGTTGTCCGGCCGCCAGTTCTATTTTAATAGGCGTTAATCCCCTTTTTATCAGGTTATTGATGGCGTCCTGGCGGTTAACGGCTTCAGTATCGCCTTTTATCAAAACGCCTTGTTTGTCTTGAGCGGCGTAGTAGAATTTCATAAATTTATAAATCGTGCGAATTTATTAATTTTTACGAATATACTAATTCGTATATTCGTATTTATTCGTAAATTCGAGCGATTATTCACTGATAACGCGTAAAATTTCTTCTATTGTTGTTACGCCAACCTCGGCTTTGTTAATGCCGTCTTCAAACATTGAAGTCATTTTTTGTTCTTTGGCGGTTTTTTTCAGAATTTCAGAATTAAGATTTTGGGAATTAATCGCGGCTTTGACGTTTTCATCAATATTAAAAATTTCAAATATCCCGATTCTGCCATCGTAACCGGTATGCCCGCAGTTGGAACAGCCTTTGCCGCGGTAAAGTATACTGGGCATGCGCGCTTTTTCGTTTTTTTGGGAAGCCGCTTCTTCAATGTGTTTTTTTAAGGAAGCCGGCGGATTGTACGATTCAATGCAATTGACGCAGATTTTCCTTACAAGACGTTGGGCTAGAACCGCGTTGACTGTTGAGCCGATAAGAAACGGCGGTATATTCAGATTCATCAATCTCATTACGGCGCCCGGGGCGTCATTAGTGTGGATGGTTGAAATTAAAAGATGGCCGGTAAGAGCGGCGTTGACGGAAATGGCGGCGGTGTCGGTGTCGCGTATTTCGCCGATGAAAATAATATCCGGGCTGTGGCGAAGAAGGGCCCGCAAACCCGAGGCGAAATCAATGCCGGCTTGCTGGTTAACCTGCGTCTGGCTGACATTTTGAACCACATACTCAACCGGGTCTTCAATAGTTGTTATGTGAACTTCGGGTTTGTTTAAAATGTTTAAAATGCCATAAATAGTCGTGGTTTTTCCGGAACCGGTGGGGCCGGAGCTTAAAATCATTCCATAAGGTTTTTTAATCGCTTTAATAAGGGTTTCTATCACGTTTTGGCTCATACCCAGCTCTTCAAAGCTGATAAAAGCCTGGTTCGCGCTAAGCAGTCTTAATGATATTTTTTCTCCGAAAAATGTCGGCATTATAGCTGTTCTGATATCTAAATCAATATCGCTTGTTCGGAAGCGGAACCGGCCGTCCTGGGGTTTTAAATGTTCGTCAATCCGCAGGCCGGAAAGGGTTTTAGCGCGCGCCACCACGCCGTCGTTTATTGATTTATCAATGCTGATTATGTCTTTAAGCAAACCGTCAACGCGAAATCTTATTTTCAAAAAGTCTTCTTCTGGCTGGAAGTAAATGTCGGAAGCGTCCAGAATGGCGGCATAGTCAATGATAGTGTCAAAAAGCTGGACCAGCGGGATTGATTCCAAAATATTTCCGCCGCTTTGCTTTAAACTGGCGCCAAGTTCTTTAACGCGCTCGGAAATCATTGTTTCAAATTCTTTGGCCGATTTCTTTTTATACAGCCGAAAACCCATTTTCAAATCGCTTAAAGAAGCGATGTGCGGTTCAATATTGCCTTTCAGATATTCTTTCAGAAAATTTATATTTTCAATATCGGTGGCGTCGGCCATCGCGACTTTAAAACTATTTTTTTCAGGATTTTTTCCGAATACAATAACTTGACGTCTGCGGGCAACCGATTCCGGCAGGACTTCAATTGTCTCCGGTTTGAGCTGGCTGG
>JBBUEA010000058.1:0-9118 GCA_038057035.1 Patescibacteria group bacterium
TGACGCAGGAAATGGTGAAAAGATTTTTGAAAATGATAACGCCGCAAATACTCGGTTATGCAAGAGTGGTTGTCGGCGTTCCGACTAACCTTACCGAGGTTGAACGCAAGTCGGTTGAAGACGCTGTCTTGGGGTCCGGCGCTTCAACCGTTAATCTTATTGCTCAGCCGATGGCCGCGGCTTTGGGAGCCAATCTTGATATCAGCGAGCCTAATGCCAAGATGATTATTGACATTGGTGGCGGCACCACCGATATCGCCGTTATTTCTTTGGACGGTTTGGTGCGGGCCGCCAGATTGAAGATAGCCGGAGACAAATTTGACGAAGATATTATTCGTTTTATGCGCGAGGAATTTAAGTTGGTGATAGGCGAGCCGACTGCCGAGGAAATAAAAATTGCCGTCGGCTCCGTGCTTCCAAGAAGCGAAAAATTGGAAATAGCGGCCCGCGGCCGCGACTTAACTTCCGGCTTGCCTAAAGAAATAATAGTGAAAGATAGCCAAATTCGGCTGGCGCTTCAACGTTCAATTCGCTCAATTATTGATGCCGTCAAAGAAGTTATTGAGTCAACTCCGCCTGAGCTGGTCGGTGATATTTACCGGAATGGCATTTATCTTTGCGGCGGCGGCAGTTTGTTAAGGGGTATAGACGAGCTGATTAACAAGGAAACTTCAGTTAATGTTAAAGTGGTTGACGACCCTTTGACTTGCGTTGTGCGCGGCACCGGCCTTGTGGCGGATAACTTTGACCATTATAAAAACCTGCTTGATATTTTAAGCGGCAAACAATTTGATATTTATAGCTGACTATTTTTACTTGCGAGCATAACGAGGAGTCAGAAAATTTGTCATGAGACCAAGCTATAATTTGGAAGAAATTTTGAATCAGCGGGTTGCCGATGACGAACTGATGGAAGTGCCGCTGGCAAACCAGGTTTTTAAGCTGGTTTTCGCCGCGGCCTCTGTTTTGGCTCTGATAGGATTAGGCCGGCTGTTTTTTTTAAACGCGGTTCAATCAGCTTTTTATAAGGAAAAATCTTTTCATAACGCCAATCAGATTATTTATAAAAATCCCGCGCGCGGCGTTATTTTTGACAGATTTGGAAAACCGCTGGTTCAAAACGAAACTGTTTTTAACGCTGTTTTAACTTTTTCAAAATTGCCGAAAATCGCCGGCGAACGGGTAAAAATTTTTGAACAGCTAGCTATTGTTTTAAAAATGCCGTTTAAATCTTTGCTGGCAATTATTAACGAAACCGATTTTGAAAAAACCAATTATATTGTTTTAGGCGGGGTTGATAATCCGGAGCAAGCCGTTGAATTGCGGAAATTGGAATATGCCGGCGTTCAAGTTGAAGAAGATTATAGCCGTTTTTATCCGGATTCGGAAATTTTTTCTCATATTCTTGGGTATATCGGCGCGGTTTCCGAGACCGATTTGGCTGAAAATAATAATTTATTGATTAACGACAGAATCGGCAAGACCGGATTGGAATCTTATTATGACGCCAGTTTGCGCGGTCATTACGGGATTACGGTGAAATTGCGGAATGTCAAAGGCGAAGTTTTTGACGAAAAAACTATGAGTTTGCCGAAATCCGGAGAATCGCTGATTACCAATATTGACGCGGAATTTCAAAAAAAGTTTTACAGCGCAATGTTAAACGGCTTAAGAAGGGTGGGGAGCCGGTCGGGCTCTGGACTGGCGATTAATCCCCAAAACGGCGAAGTTCTCGCGCTTTTAAGCTTTCCTGGTTTTGACGGCAATGATTTTAGCCGCAATCAGGATTCGGTTGAAAAAATTTTTACAAATAAATTTCAGCCGCTTTTTAACCGCGTTGTAAGCGGCGTTTACAATCCGGGTTCAACAATCAAGCCGCTGGTGGCCGCGGCCGCTTTGAATGAAAAGATAATTAATACCGATAAAGAAATTTTTTCTTCCGGAGCGATTGAGATTCCCAATCCTTATTACCCAGACAAGCCAAGCCGTTTTCTTGACTGGAAAGCGCATGGCTGGGTCAATCTTTATTCGGCTTTAGCGCGTTCCAGCAATGTTTATTTTTACAGCATTGGCGGGGGATTCGGGGACGTAAGCGGCCTTGGAATAGCCCGGCTTAAAAAATACTGGCAGAAATTCGGTTTTGGGGAAAAAACAGGAATTGACTTGGCGGGAGAAAAACAGGGATTTTTGCCAGACCCGGATTCCAAAAAAAATAGCCGCTGGCTTTTGGGCGACACTTATAACGTAAGCATCGGCCAGGGAGACCTTTTAATCACCCCGCTTCAGCTTCTTGATTATATTGCGGCTATCGCCAGCAAAGGTTTTATTTACGAGCCGCATGTCGCTCAAAAACCGGCCAAGATTTCCGTTGATTTATCTGATTTTAAGGAAATCTTCGGCGAAGTTGAAAAAGGAATGATTGACGCGGTTAAAAAACAATACGGCACTGCTTATCTTTTAAATAATTTAGCGATGACAACCGCGGCTAAAACCGGCAGCGCCCAGATTCAAAACAATACCAAAGTCAACGCTTTTTTTGTCGGTTACGGTCCGGTTCCTAATCCTCAAATCGCTATTTTAATTTTGGTGGAAGACGCCAAAGAAGGAAGTTTGAACGCGGTTCCGATAGCGAAAGAAGTTTTGTCGTGGTATTATGAGAATCGGGTGAAAACCATCAAATATTTTTGATATCGGTTTTAAAAATTTGACAGTTAACAATTAACATTTAACAATAAATAACCAAATGCCTGAATACGTTTATTTAACCAAAGAACGGCTGGAGGAACTGCAAAAAGAGCTGGCTGATTTAAAGTCAACCGGCAGGCAGGATATAGCCGAACGTTTAAAAAGAGCCAAAGAACTTGGCGACCTTTCCGAAAATTCGGAATATTTTGAAGCGCGGGAATCGCAGGAGCGGCTGGAGTTAAGAATCGGCGATTTGGAAGAGCTGATTAAAAATGCCGTCATAATCAAGAAAGTTACCGGCAGTCTTACTGTTAAAGTCGGCTCAACGATTAAAGTGCAAAAAAACAATTCGTTTTTCACTTACACTATCGTCGGGTCAAATGAATCCAAGCCTGAAAAAGGTTTTATTTCCAACGAATCGCCTTTGGGTCGCGGTTTTTTAGGGCATAAAGTCGGTGATTCAATTTTAGTAAAAACTCCGGCCGGCACTCAGCATTATAAGATAATTGCCATAGAGTAAAACAAGAATTTAGAATATAGGATTTAGAATTTAGGAATATAAGTTTTATTTTATTAATCAACAAGTACCCTAAATTCTATATTCTAAATCCCAAATTCTAATTTTATGCTTGAAGAAATTATCAAAAAACGGCTTGAAAAATTAGCGGTTTTAAAATCGCGCAAAATTAATCCTTACCCCGCTGAAGCTAAAAGGACTTTAACTGCGTCCGCCGCCGTCTCTGACTTCGCCCGTTTGTCTAAAACCAAAAAAACTTTTTGGTTGACCGGCCGTTTAAGGTCGTTTCGCGACCAAGGAGGCGTTGTTTTTACCGACCTTGAAGACGAATCGGGACGGGTCCAGATTATTCTTAAAAAAAAATTCACAAAAGATTTTGAAGTTTTCAAAAATAATCTTGATGTCGGCGATTTTGTTGAAGCCGGTGGCCGTTTGATTGAAACAAAAACCGGACAAAAAAGTTTGGAAGCGAAAAACTGCAAGATTCTGGTTAAAAGCCTGCGGCCTTTGCCGTCCGAGTGGTTCGGTTTAAAAGACATTGAAGAGCGCTTCCGCCAGCGCTATTTGGATTTTATTTTGAATCCGGAAGCGAAAAAGAAAATTGTCTTGCGCGGTCAATTAATCGCAGAAATCCGGAAAATTTTATGGCAGGACGGCTTTTTGGAAGTTGAAACGCCAATGCTTCAGCATCTTCCGGGCGGCGCCAAAGCCGAACCGTTCAAAACTTATTACCGCGCTTTAAAAGAGGATTTATACCTTCGCATCGCGCCCGAGCTTTTTCTTAAAAGGATGCTGGTCGGGGGCTTTGAAAAAATTTTTGAAATCGGCAGGAATTTCCGCAATGAAGGCGTTGATAAAGACCACAATCCGGAATTTACAATGATGGAGCTTTATTGGGCGTATCAGGATTATGCCGGTTTGATGAAATTCGTCAGGGAATTTTTGCTGAAAGTTTTCCGTTCTCTTGGTTTTAAAAATTCTATTGTTTACGAAGGCAAAAAAATAAATATTTCCGGCCGATGGGAACAGATAACTTTTGACAAGGCGTTGCGGAAATTTTACGGCGATAAGGCGGATAATTTAAACGTTTCCGAAGCCGACGAGGTTTTTAAAAAAATAGTGCGCCCGAATTTAATAAATCCCACTTTTGTCATTAACCACCCGACAGCGATTTCGCCGCTTGCCAAAACTAACAAAAAAGACCCGGATTTGGCTGACCGTTTTCAGCTGGTGATGGCTGGCGTTGAATTAGTTAATGCTTTTTCCGAATTAAACGATCCGATTGACCAACTGGAGCGTCTTGAGGAACAGGAGCGGCTTTTCCGCGCCGGCGACAAGGAAGCTTCCCGTTTTGACGAGGATTTTATTGAAGCTCTGGAGCATGGAATGCCTCCGGCCGCCGGAATGGGAATGGGCATTGACCGGTTGGCGGCAATTTTAACAAACAGTCACAGCGTTAAGGAAATAATCGCTTTCCCGACTTTGAAATCTAAGTAATATTAATCACGCGAATTTACTAATTTTTACTAATATACGAATTTGTATATTCGTATTTATTCGTAAATTGGAGCGATAATCCAGCCGGATGAAACTGGCTTTTTGAGGTTGGTTCATATATTATTAAGATTATGAAAAAAGTAATGGTTTTCGGGGTTTTTGACGGCGTGCATGACGGCCATCGCGCTTTTTTAAAAGAAGCGAAGTCGCACGGCGATTATTTAATAGCTGTTTTGGCGCAGGACCATATTGTTGAACGTTTAAAAGGGCGTTTGCCGGAGATAAATTTAGCCGAACGTTTGGAGCATCTTAAAAAAGAAGACGGGGTTGATGAAGTTGTTATAGGCGATGCCGAGCTTGGAGTTTGGGAAGTTATGGCAAAATATCAGCCGCAAGTAATAGCTGTGGGGCATGACCAGCAGCTTTTAAAAGAAGCTCTTGAAAAACATTGTGCCGGAGGCGGTTTAAGTTTTTGCCCGGAGATAAAATTAATGTCTTATTATGAAATTAATAAGTAAATAAAGAATATAGGATTTAAAATATAGAATTTAGGGAATATTTATTAGTCAAAAATTTCCTAAATCCTAAATCCTAAATCCTAAATCCTATCTTATGTTAGATGTTGAATTTATTCGTCAAAATCCCGAACAGGTTAAAGAGGGAGTGGCGGCAAAAAATATTGACTCGAAGCTGGTTGATAAATTTTTAAAAATAGACAACGATTGGCGCGTTAAAGTCGTCGCGGTTGACCATTTGCGAGCCGAGCAGAATATGGTGTCGGCCGAGATGAAAAAATCAAAAGCCTCGGATGTTATCAGCCACGCCCAAATAATCAAAAAACAGCTTACCGCTCTTGAAAAGAGCATGGCTGAACTTGAAAAGAAACGTTGGGCTGTCTGGTCGGTCATTCCCAATCTTCCTTTGCCGGAAGTTATCCGAGGAAAAAGCGACAAGGAAAATACGGCTGTAAAAGAAGCCGGCGTTAAAAAAGAATTTTCTTTTGCGCCTAAAGATTATCTTACGCTTTCCGAAGAGCTTAAGATTATTGATGTAAAAAAAGCGGCTAAGGTTTCCGGCAGCCGGTTTGGGTATTTTTTGCGCGACGCGGCGTTATTGGAATTCGCTTTGATTGATTTTGTTTTGCGGACGCTTTCGGATGAAAAAATAATTACCGCTATTGCCAAAGAAAATAATTTAAAAGTAAGCGTCAAGCCGTTTGTTCCGGTTATCCCGCCGGTTTTGGTAAATCGCGAATCAATGTGGGGAATGGGTTATATGGACCACGGCGCCGAAGAAATTTATTCTTTGGAAAAAGACGGGCTTTTTTTAGTTGGCACATCGGAGCAGTCAATAGGCGCCATGCATCAAAGCGAAACTTTTAAAGAACAGGAATTGCCAGTTCGTTATGTCGGGTTTTCAACTTGCTTTAGGCGCGAAGCAGGTACTTACGGCAAAGACACAAAAGGCATTTTGCGGGTTCATCAGTTTGACAAGCTTGAAATGTTCAGTTTTGTTTCTCCGGAAAATTCCAAGGACGAACATAAACTGATTCTGGGGATAGAGGAATATTTAATGTCCCAACTAAATATACCTTATAGGGTTTTGAATATTTGCACCGGCGATTTGGGTGATGCGGCGGCCGCAAAATACGACATAGAAGCTTGGCTGCCCGGGCAAAACAACGGAGAAGGGGAGTATCGCGAAACTCATTCTACTTCCAATACTACTGATTTTCAGGCCAGACGTTTAAATATCAGGTATATTCCGGAGCTTTCTGAAAATGGCAAAAAAAATCAGCCGAAATTCCTTCATATGCTGAATGGCACGGCTTTTGCCATTGGCCGTATCATTATTGCGATTGCGGAAAACTATCAAACTGCCGAAGGTTTTATTAAAATTCCGGAAGTTTTAAAACCGTTTTTCGGTTTTAAGTTAAAAGATGGTGGAGAATATTTTATCCGTCCGCCGGAATTTTAAACGCCGGCTTTTTTTTGTTTGGGCTCTGCTTATTTTTTTTATAGCTTATCTGATTGCCGTTGGAGCGGGTTATTTTGTTTTTTACACCAGCTTTTTTAAAATTGAGAAATTTGAATTTTCAGGATTTCAAAAAACAGATGCGGTTTTTTTAAAGCATTTTCTTATTTTGGAGCGGTTTAAAAATTCCGGCTGGCGCGGGTTTTTAGTTTCCGATAATTTTCTTTTTTGGTTTGGTTTTGAACCGGCAAATATCAAGCTGCCGGTTGACTTGGCGTCGTTAAAATTCTCCGCGAATTTTTTTGAAAGAAAAGTGTTGATTGAAGTAAGCGAACGTCAGCCGTTTGGAATTTGGTGCCCCGGTGAACCAGCTATCAGTCTTCAACCTCCAACCCCCAACCTCCAACCTCCAACTTTCGGCAGTTGTTTCTGGTTTGATGAATCAGCCGTTCTTTTCGCGCCCGCCCCTTTTGCCGAAGGCTTGCTTATTCCGCTTATTTTTGACGATAACAGTCGTCCCGAAAAATTGAGTTCGGAAATATTTTCAATTTTCCAGAGGCTTTATAAATTAGAAAACATTAAAATTGCTAAGTTTTCCGTAAAAAACGAAAACTTGAAAGAACTTGAAGCGGAAATTGTAAACGGCCCGAAAATTTATTTAAGTTTAAAATATGAAAATAGCGATTTAGAAGCGATTTTAGAAAAATTAAATAATGAAGTTGAATTTAAGAATCTGGAATATATTGATTTGCGCGTTCCGGGAAGGATTTATTATAAATGACCGATGCTAACTAATGAATTTATCCGAATTATTTGAATAAGTTATAATTTATTCATCCAAAATCGTTTTAGTCCGCTGGCGGTTAAAATATAAACCATCGGCAGAATCGGAATTAATTTTTCCGCGCTTATGCCGGATGAAAAAAATATAATAAAAAAAGAATATATCGCTATAAAAACAATCATTGAAAATTCAGGAAAGCTTGTTCCGAGATAATCAAAAAAACCTTTAAATTTAAAATTTCTGAAACTTTTTATCATTCCAATAATATTGTAAATAAAAGCGAAACCAATAAGAATTAAAAATGGCCAGTAGGTTTTAAGGAGAAATGTTATTGGTGGATAAGAATTTGCTTTTGATTCAGTTAAAATTCTGTAAAAATAAGTATGAATAGGATTTTGGGGGCCACATCTATAGCATAACGGTTGAAGGGAGAACGCCTCATTAATGAAATAACCGATATAAGCGAACAAATATCCTATAATAAAAATTACTATAATTGACCTGAAATATTTGAATCCCCGCAAGCCAAATCGTTTTAATCTGGCGGGTGGTTCGGTTGCGGCCCAGTCTCTTTTAACACTGGCAATGTAAAATATTGAAATTAAAATTAAAAAATAAGGAATTATGATAAAAGCCGGAAATTGAGTGAGTTGCGTTAATCCAAAATAAAGTCCTGTTAAAAAGAGATTTAATTTGTTTGGTTTAGAAAAAAAATTCATTAAATAGTAAATAGCGATAGCGTAAAAAAACGCAGCCGCTATATCAGTTGTATGTGTGTGGGGTTCAAATAAAATTATAGAAAGAAATTTTTTTGTCGTGTGTTGTAAAACAGAATAATATTGATTGAGAATAATTGGCGAAAAAGTTAATAAGAACGGCGGCAAAAGCGTCCACCAACCATCAAGCAGTTTTTTACTCCAGATGTAAGTTAAAATAATAAGAGCGAGAGTGAAAATAATCGGAACTAGTTTAAAATAAATAAATTCAGCGAAAAAATCACCAAATGAATCATTTAAATTACTTGTAGGAGAAATTAATATTGGATATACGGCAATGAATAAAAACAGGACCAAAATAGGAATCCGTAAAAATAATAAGCTTTTTTGCATCTTTATGTGTTTATTATAGCATTATTTTAATTATGCGGCGTATTATTAAACAAAATTTTTTTAGTCAGCCGACTGTGAGAGTGGCAAAAAGCTTGCTAGGCAAATTTTTAGCGCGCCGTATCGGCGCTAGAACCATCGGTTTCATGATTACCGAAGTTGAAGCTTATGACGGTTTTTTTGATAAAGCATCGCATGCCAGCCGCGGAAAAACAAAGCGTAATTTTCCGATGTTCGGTCCGTCCGGAGTTTGGTATGTTTATTTCACGTATGGAATGCATTGGATGCTTAATATCGTTACCGGGTCAAAAGATTATCCGGCCGCGGTTTTAATCAGGGGAATTGACGGAGCGGATGGACCGGCCAGATTGACGAAATTTTTAGTCATTGATAAAAAATTTAATAATAAATCGGTTCTTAAAAGAACCGGTTTGTGGATTGAAGACAGGGGAGTTAAAATTCCTTCGGCTAAAATAAAAGCCGCGAGCCGAATCGGAGTGGCTTACGCCGGCCCTGTTTGGTCAAAAAAGAAATGGCGATTTTATATCTAAATGA
>JBBUEA010000059.1:0-3912 GCA_038057035.1 Patescibacteria group bacterium
AATAAATACCAAAACCGACTATTGCGATAAAACCGGCAATCGCCGCTATTTTTATAGCCATATTGATATTATAACATAAACATATTGCTCTAATTTAAATTCGTTATTCGTTGATATCTATGTAATTTTCTTCGCTGTCAAAATCAGCGGATTCTCCGGCCAAATTTTCAAATTTTACCAGTTCCGGCGGGATTTCTGAAAGAAATCGGGACGGGTTTTTGGAAAAAGAAAGAAAAAGGTTTTTTCTGGCGCGGGTCATGGCCACGTAAAAAAGCCGACGTTCTTCCTCCAAATCTTCCTGGCTGCCGTATGAACGGTGATGGGGCAAAATCCCTTCATTACAGCCGGCTATAAACACCGTATCAAATTCCAAGCCTTTGGCTAAATGAACAGTCATTAATTTAACTGAAGGACTTGCGATGTCCTTCGGTTTGTCGCCGGCTTGGGTAAGGGCGGATTGTTCAAGAAAAAGCTGGAGGCCGAAAGGCGGTTTAAAATTCTGGAAACCGGACGCGGCTTTTATAAGTTCCCGGACATTTTCTTGCCGCTCCTCAAAATTTTTAAAATTATTTTCCAGATAACGGAAATAATCTATTGTTTCAATAAAAAATCCGACCAGTTCCGAGATGTTTTCTTTTTGCGCCATCAGCGGCAGGTTTTGGATAAGAGTGGTTGCCGCGCTTTTATTAAAATTTTTATTCAGCCGTTCAAGGCTGATTTCGTCTTTCGGATTTAAACCGTAGCGCAGACCCGCGACAATGTCTTTAATTTCTTTTCTTTCGTAAAATTTTATTCCGCCGAAAATAACGTACGGGATTTCTTTTTCAAGCAAAGCTTGTTCAATCAGCCGCGATTGGGCGTTGGTTCGGTAAAGAATCGCCGCTTTTTCAGTACGACTGGTTGCGTCCGCTATCCATTCCGCCTCGTCTTCCTCGCTGTTTGTTTTTATAATCATCAGCGGGTCGCCGCTCTGATTTTGAGTCCATAATGTTTTTGGTTTTTGGAACTGGTTTTGGCTGATTACCGCCGAGGCCGCTTTAATAATATTGGCTGAAGAGCGGTAATTTTCTTCAAGCAGCACCACTTTGGCTTTTGGCCAGTCTTTTTCAAAATTCAAAAAATTTCTGAAATCCGCGCCGCGAAACCGGTAAATCGCCTGCTGGTCGTCGCCGACCGCGCAGATGTTTTGGTGTTTTCGCGCCAGCAGTTTTAGAAGCCAGTACTGGCTGGCATTAACGTCCTGGTATTCGTCAACCAAAAAATAAGACCATTTATTTTGGTATTTCTGGAGAACCGCGCTGTTTTTTTTAAACAGCCGCACCGGTTTTTCAATCAAATCGTCAAAGTCAAAGGCGTTGTTTCTGGCTAACGACTCTTCGTAGCGTTGGAAAACTAAAGCAGTTCTTTTTTCAAAAACTGTTTCAGTTTGGAGTTTGAATTGCCGGGGAGTTATCAGTTCGTTTTTCAGCCATGAAATTTTATTTTGAGCCGCGGCCGCAGGCAGTTGGTCCGCGTCAACATCCATTATTTTAATGATTCTTTTAATGAGCCGCAGGGAGTCATCGCTGTCAAAAATGGAAAAATTTTGTCCGCGGCTGAAAAATCCGGCTTCCCGTTTAAGAATTCCAACTCCGAAAGAATGAAGGGTGCCGATGAAAGGCGGTTGGAGGTTAGAGGTTGGAGGTTGGAGGTTCGCAACGCGGTTCGCCATTTCTTTGGCCGCTTTATTGGTAAAAGTAACAGCAACGATGCTTTCCGGGCTGACTCCGGATTCTATTAATTTTATCAAGCGGCTAGTTAAAGTGCGGGTTTTGCCCGAGCCGGCTCCGGCCGCTATCAAAACCGGACCTGTTAAATGTTCAGCCGCCTCTTTTTGTTTAGAGTTGAGAAAATCCCCGGATTGATTATAATTAATGTTATTAGAAGCCATTTCCGTACAATTTTACCCTTATTTAAGGCCTTTTTAAAAGACCTTGCTTGCCGGCATACGGCAGGAACATTAACCGCCTTTCCGGCGGCTTTGATTGTTTTTGCCGTTATTGCCGGCGGTTATTTTAATCTTTTAAATATTGATTCAAATCAAGCCGGTATTGGAAATGAGACTATTTATTCAGCCAATCTTAAAACCGTTGTTTTTCCGGCTTCGGCGGATGCTTCCGGTCCGGTATCCGGCGCTCCGGACAACTTTCTCGGTTTTATGGTTTTGGACGGCGCCGCGGCCTTGGACCATTCAAGTCCTTTAAGCAATGTTTTGCCCGACCGCAACGGACTTTTAATTTATAAAATAAAACAAAAGGATAATATTTCAAAAATAGCGGCCAGCTTCGGTATTTCCCTTGAAACCGTTATTGCGGCCAATCCGAATCTTCAACCGTCGTCGCTAAAAGCCGGCCAGGAAATAATTATTTTGCCGGTTTCCGGAGTTTTGCATAGCGTCCAAGAAGGCGATACCATTGACTCTATTGCCGCGTTTTATAACGTCAGGCCGCAAGATATAGTTAATTTCAACCAAGACATCAATAAGGTATTGTCGGCTTTTGGAACTAAACTTATCATTCCGGGCGCGAAAGCTTCTTTAAGCCGGGTTTTGCTAAAAAGCGATTTGCCGAATTTGGCTAATTTTTTCGCCATTCCAACCACCGGCTGGAATTGGGGACAGCTTCATGATTATAACGCCGTTGATATCGCTAACGGCTGCGGCACGCCGATTTACGCGGCGGCGGAAGGATTGGTAGTTGAGGAATCTTCCGATGGCTGGAATTCCGGCTTCGGTCATTATCTTAAACTTGAGCATCCCAATAAAGTTCAGACACTTTACGCGCATACCAGCGTCAATAAAGCTGGAGCCGGAGATTATGTTTTGCAGGGAGATTTAATAGCTTATATCGGTAATACCGGCAACACCCACGGCCCGACCGGCTGCCATCTGCATTTTGAAGTGCGGGGAGCAAAAAACCCCTTTGCGAAATATTGACGTCGGACGTCAATAGACTATTTTTCTTCCTTGATTCTATATTGAAAAGCTTCCGCTAAATGGTTTTGGCTGACGGTTGCCGATTGTTCAAGGTCGGCGATAGTGAGACCGGTTTTTAAAATCCGGTAATAGCCGCGAGCCGATATGAAATTTTTTTCCAGCATATTTTTCAGGAATTTTTCGGCTCCGGCGTCCAAATTGATAAACTCTTCGCATTGTTTGGAGTTCATTTCGCTGTTGGCGTAAATTCGCGGTTTGGTTTCAGAAAAACGTTTTTCCTGGATTTTTCTCGCGCGGCTGATTTTTTCTTTCAGTTTGCCGGCATCCATTTTAGCTTTTTCATCGGCGGCGGTTAATTTTAACTCTTCTATCTTCACCCGCGGCACTTCTATTTGGATATCAATCCTGTCCAGGAGCGGCCCTGAAATTTTTTTCTGGTAACGGAAAACTTCATTGGCGGAACAGCGGCATTCTTTTTCCGGGTCATTGAAATATCCGCACGGGCAGGGGTTCATTGCCGCGGCTAAAGTGAATTTTGACGGAAACACGATTGAAGTTTTGGCGCGGGCGATATGAGCTTCTCCGGATTCCAGCGGTTGTCGCAAAGCTTCCAGCAAGTCCCGTCGGAACTCCGGCAGTTCGTCAAGAAATAAAACCCCGCGGTGAGCCAGGCTGATTTCACCCGGCTTAGGATTGGCTCCGCCGCCGATTATGGCGGCCGGAGACGCGCCGTGATGAGGCGACCGGAACGGCCGGCTCGCCAGAAAATTTCCGTTTTTTAACATTCCGGCGGCGCTGTAAATCTGGTTTATTTCAATGGCTTCTTCAAGAGAAAGCGGCGGCAGGATTGAAACTAATGCTTGAGCAAGCATTGTTTTTCCGGCGCCTGGCGGTCCGCTCATCAAAATATGATGGCTGCCGGCCGCGGCGATTGCTAA
>JBBUEA010000059.1:3922-4827 GCA_038057035.1 Patescibacteria group bacterium
AAGCTCTTTTGGCGTTTTCCTGGCCTTTAATGTCTTCTAAAAGAATTTGGCCCGCGGGAATGCCGGCGGTTTTAAATTCAGTTGCCGTTTGCGGAGTGATTAAATTTCGTTCTTCAAGATGGTCTATCAGCTCCTTTAAATTATTAACAGGAACAATTATGATATTTTTCATAATTGCCGCTTCAGCGGCGTTTTGGCGGGGAAGAAATAAATATTTTAAACCGCGCTGTTTGGCAAGCTGGGCGATGTTTAAAGCGCCGTTGATTGCTCGGAGCGAACCGTCCAGCGAAAGCTCGCCGCTAAAAATCTTATCTTCGGTTGGGAAAGGTTTTATTTGCCCGCTGGCGATTAAATAGCCGAGGCACATCGCCAAATCAAATTGCGAACCTGTTTTTTTAATATCGGCCGGCGCGAGATTGATGGTAATGCGCCGATTTTCTTTAGTCGGAGGATTGATGCCGGTATTTTTCAAGGCCGCGTTAATTCTTTCTTTCGCTTCGGAAACCGCCTTGTCCGCCAGACCCACGACATTAAAAGAATGAAGGCCGACATTGATATCGACCTCCACTTCAATTAATTTTGCCTGTATCCCTTCCAGCTCCGCGGAAAAAATCTTAGCGACTGTTTTCATTGCCACAGCTTACTATTTTCATGCGTTTAATGTCAACCTTAACTTTACGCAGAAGCTTTGCAGGCTTGGCAGTATCGTGATTCAGGGTCAATTTTGAGCACCTCCCAGGAAATTTCTTTGCCGCATTTTTCGCAGGAACCGTAACGGCTCTCGTTGATTTTTACTAACGCGGCTTCAACGTTTTGAAGCCGTTCTTTAAGAGTTTTAACCACGCTTAAACGGTTGCCGAATTCCTCTGCTTCGTCCGCTTCTTCGTCTAGGTGGTCAATGTCGC
>JBBUEA010000060.1:0-2627 GCA_038057035.1 Patescibacteria group bacterium
GCTTCGCGCGTCCCGCATTTTGGCTTCCAAAAAACCGATGAGTTCCCTAATGGTGCGCAGGGAGGGATTCGAACCCCCGTAGCCACAAGGGCGTTAGTTTTACAGACTAATGCATTTGACCGCTCTGCCACCTGCGCGTTGTATTAATAATTATTTCCCTTCTCCGCTTTTTTCTTGTAAAAGCGCGTGCTGACCGTTGTTTAGACTGTTTCTAGCATTGCCGTTGTTTTCTTTAACCTGATTAATTTTAGAATTAAGCCAATTATCAAGACGCAAAACCACGACACGAAGCCGGCGTAAAACTTTTTCCAAAAAACCGCCAAAAATCGCGTCCAATTTTTCTAAGGGCAATTTTGTCAAAAAACTGTCAAATCGCGCGAGCGGCGTCCTAGTTTCAACTTCAACGTCGTTTATTCTCGGCAGGGCGCGCGCTATAAGAAAAACCATAGCGCCCAAACTTAAAAACACGCCAAGCTGTAAAATCAGGTCATACATACTAAAACATTATAACTCAAACCTGCAGAATTTGGCAACTTCTATGTTTTCTCCGAATTTAGCAATTGATTTTTTAATGAAATCGCCGATATTAACCGATTCATCTTTAATGTACGGCTGGGTTAAAAGCGCCGCCGGGTCAACCGGATTCATTGCCGCTATCTGCATTACCAACTCATGCGCCAGCTGCTTGAAATCAGCGGAACGAGCCACGAAATCGGTTTCCGAACGAAGTTCCAATAAAACCCCAACCCGTTCGTTGTGAATGTAAGAAACCAACAAGCCGGCGCCGGTTTTGCGTTCGGATTTTTTCAAAGCCTTTACAAGCCCTCTTTCATTTATAATCTGAATTGCTTTTTCAAAATCTCCGCCGGCATCTTTTAAGGCTTTATGGCATTCCATAACTCCGGCGCCTGTCTGTTCTCTTAATTTTTGAACATCATTCATTTTAAGATTAACCGTTGATTATTTAATACTCTGCGGTTCTTGCTGATTATCCGGAACCGCGGCGGGAATTGTTTGCACTTTTTCAATTTCGCTTTCTATTCTTTTTAAAATCCAGTCTATGCTTGATTTGGCGTTATCGTTCGCCGGTATAGGATAATTAATCTGAGTCGGGTCCGCGTCGGTATGAACCAAAGCGACAACCGGAATTTTTAATCGCCGCACTTCCCTTACAGCCGTATCATGCAGGTTAATATCAACAACCACCACCGCGTCCGGCAATCGGGTCAGGGCTTCAAGTCCGCTGAAAAGAATTTTCATTTTATCAATGTTTTCGGAAATCTTCAGCCGTTCCTTTTTAGTATACTTATCAAGCGTTCCCGCTTCTTTATCTTTTTTAAGCTGCTGGAAATATTCGGTTCGCTTCCTGATAACTTTAAAATTAGTAAGAGTGCCGCCAAGCCAGCGGTTAATAACATACGGATAGTTAAATTTTTCCGCTAAACGCAAAATAGTTTCGCGAGCCGCCGGCTGAACAGCAACCAGTAAAATCATACCCCCTTTGGCTTTTATTTCTTTTAAAAAATTAACGGCCTTGTCCAGCGCTTCCAGGGTGGCGTTTAAATCTATCAGTTCAATATCGCTCCTGACGCCGAAAATATACGGCTTCATTTTCGGATTAGTTTTTGATTTTTTATGGCCGTAATGAACGCCGGCCTGCATCATTTCAACCAAGATAGAGTCATTGGCTCCGTTTTCAGACTCTGTTTCTTGGACTTCTAAAACATCATTTAGCATACCCATAAGTCTACAATAAAGCCCTGGAAAAAATCAACCCCTTCTTACTTCATCTTATTCCTGCGCCATTTCTCTATTTTTTCATGGTTGCCGGAAAGCAAAACTTTCGGCACAACATATTTTTTTTCTTGATAACGCAAAATTTCCGGTCTTGTATAATGGGGATACTCAAGGCTTTTCTCGTTTGATTCCTCTTTTAAAGATTCAAATTTAATAACGCCCGGCAATAAACGACTTACAGCTGAAATAACAGCCATTGCCGCGACATCGCCGTCAGTAAGCACATATGGGCCAATGGAAATTTCCTCGGCTTTTAAAACGGCTTTCACCCGCTCGTCAATGCCTTCATAACGGCCGGTGATAAAAATAATCGGCTTGCCTTGACGCGCCCAAGTTTGAGCTGTTTTTTGGGTAAACTGCTTGCCTTTGGCGGAAAAAATAACGATTTTAGGAATTTTATTTTTAATGTTTTTTTTAACAGCCGCGACAGCTCTTATAATCGGCTCGGCCGCCAACACCATTCCCGCTCCCCCGCCGTACGGCTTATCGTCAACTTTATGATGTTTATCCCGCGTAAAATCCCTTAAATTATGAATTTTAATTTTAATCAAACGGCTTTTTTGGGCGCGCTTTAAAATTGATTCGTTAAAATAAGAATCAAAAATTTTCGGAAAAATTGTAATAATGTCAAAACTCATTTTATTGCAACTGTAAGGTTTTAATGATAATCGCCATTAATTTTTTCTTAAAATTATCTTTTGAAAAACGCAAAGCAGTCTTGCTGATGCCGGCGCGACGAAAAGAAAACTTGGAAAACTTTAAAACAGCTTCAATGATGGCTTCTGGAGTCTGACGGTCAAAAAATATTCCGGTTTTACCTTCCTGGACTA
>JBBUEA010000061.1:0-3207 GCA_038057035.1 Patescibacteria group bacterium
TTTCACCATTTCCTGCGTCATTTCAAAATCGGAAATAACGCCGTTTGCAAGCGGCCTGACGGCGGTAATATGGCTGGGAGTGCGATTCAGCATTCTTTTGGCTTCCTTGCCTATCGCCACCACGCGGTTAAGCCGGTTATTAAAAGCGACTATTGACGGCTCATTGACAACCAGCCCCTGGCCGCGGACATAAATAAGAGTATTAGCCGTGCCAAGGTCAATGCCGATGTCTTTTCTAAAAAACGGAAGATTAAACTTCATTTAGATAAATGCTATTTGGATGTCATTATTTTAACCAGCTGGCTTAAAGAAACAAGCTTGACGGATTTTTCGTTGCGTTTTTTAATTTCCGCTTTTTCCTGCCTGGCGGTTTTTTCGCTTACAACAATACGCCATGGAATACCTAAAAGGTCGGCGTCTTTAAATTTTTCTCCGGCCGAAGAATCATCGCGGTCGTCATATAAAACGTCAACGCCGGCTTTAACCAAAGTTTTATAAATTTCTCCGCTTAATTTCTTCTCCCCAAGGTCAATAAGTTCGGCGTCAAAAGGAGCCACTGATTGGGGCCAAATAATGCCGTCATCATCATGGCTTATTTCAACAATCGCGGCCATCATCCGTTCAACGCCAATACCGTATGAACCCATAATAACAGGATATGATTTGCCGTTCTTGTCTTTATAAACCAAACCTAACGGTTCGGAAAACTTTGTTCCAAGTTTAAAAATATTTCCAACCTCAATGGCTTTTAATTTTTCCAATTTACCGGCTTTACAAGCCGGACAAAGCTCGCTGGCGCGCGCTTTGGCTATTTCGGTATTTTGCGCAAAATGACAAAGGCCGCAAAAAATAATCTCATCTTCGCCAACCGAAGAAACAACCATAAACTCATGCGAAAATTCTTTGGAAAACGCACCGCCGGAAGCTTCGATAATTATTGTTTTCAAACCGCAGCGGCTGAAAATTTTAACATAAGCTTTTTTAACCTCCTCGTAAAATTTATCAAGGGAATTCTTGTCGGCGTGAAAACTATACAAGTCTTTCATAGTGAATTCCCGGCCGCGCAAAAGCCCAGATTTGGCGCGGGGTTCATCGCGGAACTTAGTCTGAATTTGATAAACAAAACGCGGCAAATCTTTATAAGAAGAAATGGATTTAGCCGCGACTGCGGCGATTATTTCTTCATGAGTCGGCCCCAATCCCAGTTCCCGTCCGCCGCGGTCTTTAAACTGGTACATAATTTCGGCAAGCTCTTGCCAGCGGCCGGTCAAATCCCAGCTGGAACGAGGATGGAGCGCCGGCAAAAAAAGCTCTTCCGCGCCCAAAACATTCATTTCTTCACGGATAATATTTTTTATTTTTTCGGAAACCCTGAAACCCAAAGGCAAAAGCGAAAAAACGCCGGCCATCAGCTTGGAAACATAATTCGCCTTAATCAAAAGCCGCGCGTTAACAGCGGTTTCGTCTTTTGGAAATTCTTTCTGGGTTTTTAAAAAAAGTCCGGAAAAACGCATTTGTTTAATAATTATTGCATTAAAACGCCCCGTAATCAAAACGGGGCGAAAACTAATTTTGGCCTAACTCGGCCTTAAGAAACGGCGATAACGAAAACAGATTGGAATGAATCTTCTGACTGTAATATTTAAATTCCATTGTCCGTTTAACGCTCAACGGATTATTACGCTTGTCATTAGTCGCGAATATAAATCCAATGGCTTGATGGTAAGACGGCACAAAAATTCTGTAAGAATAAACATAAAAAAAATATTTTGCTATCATTTTTCTGTAAAAAAGATGGCTGGAGCATTCGAGTTCGGATAAAGCCTGGGCTTGAGTAACAAAAATGCCGTCGTTATGCAAATGAGCCGCGGCTAACGCAAAAAAATCTTCAGACCATGCTTTGCGCGCAGGCGCCGAAGAAACAGGATTTGAAAGGTCGGCTATAATAACATCGGAAAAATATTTAGCTTCCTGGAGAAACCGCATAGCGTCATCAATAATCAAATCCGCTTTATCAGACTCAAAAGAACCATTATTCATTTGCGGCAAATACTCTCGGCAAATATCGACCAATTCTCCGTCAATATCAACCATAACCGCTTCTGTGACAAAACCATATTTTAAAACTTCCCTAAGAGTCGCGCCTTCGCCGCCGCCAAGAATTAAAATCCGGCGGGGATTAGAATGACAACACATTGCCGGATGAACCAGCGATTCATGATAAATGAATTCATCATTTACCGCGCTTTGAATTTCACCGTCAAGCACCAGCGCCCGGCCGTATTTTTCAAACTCCAGAATCTGAACATTTTGAAATTTAGTTTTTTTCTCAAATATTTTTTTGACGTTTTTATGAATAATCTGCTCGAAACTGCCGTCATAATAATTCTCCACAAAACGCATAAGGCCTCCTTTTTACAAAATTTTAAAACTTTCAACTAACAATAATTTATAAGATTTTAAAGGAGTTGTAAACTCCCTACTCTAATTTACAAATAAATACCAATATACGAATTCGTATATTCGTAAAAATTAGTAAATTGGCGCGATTAGAAAATTTTAAATTTTATATTGCTATTTTACGCTTTTCGCTTTAAATTTTTCGCTTACAAAAGCCGCCAGATGTCGCGGCCCGTGATTAAAACCATTAACGCCAGCAAAACGGAGATGCCAACGGCATTGGCAAGCTTTTCGGCGCGCGGCCGCAAACGAGAACCCTTAATTTTTTCAATTAAAATAAAAAATGCCCTGCCGCCGTCAAGCGCCGGAAAAGGAATTATATTGATAACCGCCAAATTAACGGAAATCAATCCGACTAACTGCAAAAAATAAACAAAACCCAAAATGTTGGCTTGAGAAGCCATTGAAAAAATGCCGATTGGGCCGACAACACTCTGAACAACTTCCGAACCCTCGCCGGCGCCGCGGACAAGCTGATAAAGAGCTTTAAAAATCGTTTCAACAGCTTCAATCGCCAGATTAAAGCCGCCTTTCAAGCTCGCTAAAAACCCTTGACGTTCAATGCCAACGCTAAATATGCCTATGCCGACCGAACCTTGTCCTACGGGCGGGTTAACCCGGGAACCGACAATTAAATTTTTGAGTTCGCCCCCGCGATTTATCTTAAAAGTAAAATCCTGGCCGCGAGAACGATTTATAAAATCAATAAATTCTTCGGTTTTTGCCGGATTTTTCAGCGCTTCTCCA
>JBBUEA010000062.1:0-2737 GCA_038057035.1 Patescibacteria group bacterium
CGTCATTATGATCGGCGAAATGCGCGACCCGGAAACAATTTCAACCGTTCTTACGGCTTCGGAAACAGGCCATTTGGTTTTTTCAACATTACACACCAATTCCGCTTCGCAGACCGTTGACCGCATTATTGACAGTTTTCCGGCAAGCCAGCAGGGGCAGGTTACTTCCCAGCTTGCCGCAACTTTAGTGGCGATAGTTTCGGAGCGTCTTGTGTCGAAAATTGACGGCGGCCGGGTGCCGGCTTGCGAAATAATGCTGGTTAATTCCGCTATCAGGAATTTAATCCGCGAGCGGAAAGTTTATCAGATTGACCTTGTCATAGAAACCAGTTTGCAGGAAGGCATGGTTTCTTTAAACAGGGCCTTGGCGAATCTCGTTAAAAGAAAAGAGGTTTCTCTTGAAAACGCGGAAACTTATTCTTTAAATTCGTCCGAACTCCGTATTTTGCTTGAAAGGGAGATGTAAGGGCTTGACCCAAGAGCGCGAGCTGAAAGCGAAGCGCGATTGGTTGTCAAACCTCTAGCCCGTGAGATGCGAAGCTATCTCACTGGGCTTACCCCGTTAGATAGCGGAATAAAAACTATGTTAAATTCACAAAACAAATTAAAATATCCGAAACAAGGTCAATTATCAAACCCTGTTTTATTTTCCGTATTTAACGGGGTGCTCGTTTTTGCAGCTAAATTTTCTGCGCTAAAAACGAGCTTGAAAATTTAGGCAAAAACGGCATGAAATTTAAATACCAAGCTAGAACTAAAACCGGAGAATTGCAGGCAGGCACGGTTGACGCTACCAGCCGCGAAGCCGCCCTTAACATTTTAACAGGGCACGAGCTTTATATTTTAAGCCTGGAAAATATAGAAAAAATAAGGTGGTATGAAGGTATTATAAACTTCTTTTCCAGAGTTAAGACCCAGCATTTGATGATTTTTACCAGGCAATTCGCCACCCTGCTTTCCGCCAAATCGCCTTTAAGCAGCAGCCTTAAAAGCCTTTACCAGCAAACCGACAATGTTTTTTTAAAAGAAGCTATTTTTGAAATAATTTCTGACATTGACGCGGGCTTGTCTTTATCTCAAGCGCTTGACAGGCACCGAAATATTTTTTCTTCTTTTTACGTTAATATGGTGCGTTCAGCCGAAGTTTCCGGCCGAATGGAGGAAGCTATGGATTTTATGGCTAATTATTTGGAAAAAGAAGTGCGGGTCGGGTCGCGCATAAAAAACGCTCTTATTTATCCGGTTTTTGTTTTAGGCCTTTTCGCGATTGTCGGCGGGATTTTGGTATCAGTTGTTTTTCCGGAACTCAAACCGATTTTTGAGGAAGCTGACGTTGCTTTGCCGCTTTTAACAAGAATTCTGCTTTTTTCCGGAGATTTTATCGCTGGTTGGTGGTGGGCGATTAGCATTATTTTCGGCGTTTTCGTTTTTTTAATGATTGATTATTTTCAAACCAGCGAAGGCCGGGCGGTTTTTGACGAGATAAAAATCCGTTTGCCTGTTTTGGGCGGATTTGCCAAGAAGCTTTACGTGGCGCGGTTTGCCCAGGCGACCAGCGTTTTAATACGGGGCGGCATTCCGGTTACTCAAGCCATTGAAATCGCGGGCAATACCGTAGGCAACGTGGTTTATCAGGATATTTTGCGCGAAGCCGCTGAAGGAGTAAGGCGCGGCGAACTTTTGTCGCAGGCTCTTGGCCGTTCCGTTTATTTTCCGCCGCTTGTTTCCCAGATGGTAGCTATAGGTGAAACAACCGGCCGGCTTGATGATTTGCTTGATAAAATCGCTGTTTTTTTCACCCAGCAGGTTGATGACGCGGCGGCTAATCTGGTTGAATTAATACAGCCGTCTTTGATGGCTTTTATCGGCATAGCGGTTGGTTTGCTTTTTGCCTCAATTTTACTTCCTATTTATGATTTGGCGCGGGCTTTTTAAACCCTGATATGCTACAATTAATATTACAATAATATTTAAAGGTCGGTTATCCTTCGGTAAACGTATAGTAGTTTTTGGTGGAATCGAAGGATTGAAAAATATAAAAATAAATGAAATTTTTAGGTTCAAGAAAAGGTTTTACCCCATTAGAAATTTTAACTAATAAGGTAGAACCGAAAAACCATTTTATTTCAGTAAAAAATATGAAACAAGCAAATACGCAGATTGGGAAAATTTCTAAACGGGGTTTTACTTTAATTGAGCTTTTAATTGTTATCGCTATTATCGGTTTATTGGCTTCAATCGTTTTAGTCGGGTTCGGTTCTTTCCGTTCTAGGGGACGGGATGTAAGAAGGGTAGCTGATTTGCGGGAAACGCAAAACGCGTTAGAGCTTTTTTACACCAGAAATAACGCTTATCCGGCTTCAGCTGACTGGGCTACTTTAACAACAGATTTAATCGGCGCCGGTGTTGGCATTAACGCGATTCCTAACGACCCTTTAGATCCACTACTTAGACCTTATGTATACAGCCCATCAACTCCTGATTTGCAGAATTATGTTATAGGAGCGCTTTTAGAAGATGCGAGCCATCCTGTTCTTGCTAATGACGTTGACGACCCGCTTAATTTTCCGCTTCAAAATATCGTTGACTGTGGCGATATCACTGCTCCGGTTTACTGCGTCGTGTTTTAATATGAATTTTATGAAAGAGGCGCAGACGGGTAATTCCGTCCGTGCCTCTTTTCGTGTAAAATAAGAGCTATGCCTTATTTTATTTATTTATTGCGTTTTCTTTTCGG
>JBBUEA010000063.1:0-1560 GCA_038057035.1 Patescibacteria group bacterium
TTTAGCCAATGCCGGCAATCGGGCTGTGCATAACTTGATTCACGCTTCGGAAACTATGACGGAGGCCGAACATGAGCTGGGATTCTGGTTTAATGCCGATGAAATACACGATTATAAACGAGCCGAGGAAGATATAATGTTTTAACCCCGCTTTTTAAGCGCGGGGTTAATGCTTTTTTAAGATTACTTTGGTATAATATAAATAAGCCTCGCTAGTCCTTTTTAGGACTTTAGGTTGATTCCGGATCAAGGAATCATATCAAGGAAGGATAATAGCGTTCAGCTCCGTGGAGTTGAATTGAATCCTACCACCTGGTTTTAGCCGGGGATATCAACAATGGCGAGGCTTTTAATTTTATTTGTTATAAAAAAAAGCAGCCAGATGGGCTGCTTATGTGTTTTAAGCGGATTGTAATGATGGTCAGGAGAAAGGTTTAGCGTATGGCATAATAAGATGGGTTTGTTTTTACAACCGCCCTTCTTTTTACTTGTTCAGCGACCCATTTGTTAATGAGTCGGTCGGCATTGCGAGAAAGGTCTGGTCTGCGTTTGATAACCGCGGTTATCAAGTCGCCTTTTGAAAATTCCCCCATCTTTTTTGCCACCCTTTTTACTTCAGCGTAACCATTCATCGCGTCCTCCCAGTTGATTTAATTGTTTGTGTGCTATCGGGAAGCTTGCCTTAATTCACAAGATTTTCTTCCCTTTTAAAATTCTAAGCTATAGCAAAGGACTTTAAAAGAGAGGCAAGTTTTTAACTTGCCGAAATTAGCAGGAGCATTGGCCGTTGATGCAAGCGGCGTAATCGCCTTTTTTGCCTGGAAAGTGTTTAATTCCTAAAGCGGAAAGTTGATTTTTCCATTCAAGAGGATCTGTTGCAAAGCAGATTATTTTTTTCTTTTTTATCTGGTTTAAAGCTTCTACCGCTGGCAAACAGCTATGCTTTTGATGTTCTTGTGACATCGGAGGATTACATAAAAGGAAAACCCGCGCCAGACGCTTTTTTAATCGCTCTTGGTAATTTAAACAAAATTTCAGCATTCTTTCTTCTGCCTAAGAATATTCTCGTTATAGAAGATTCTCCTGAAGGAGTAGAAGCGGCAAAAGCATCGCGCATGATATGCTTAGCGGTAACGCACACACATACTGCCGACCAATTAAAAGAAGCGGATTTTATTGTAAATGATCTTAGTAATCTTGAGATTAATAATTTGACCGTTGCGTTAAAATAATACTGCGCCAGTTAAATTATTTTATTAAAATTAAAAAAGATAATATGGCTGACTTTAATCTTACTTTAATAATGTTAATGACAAGTATTGTGATTATAGCCTATTTTATTAAAGGGGTTCTTGGTTTTGGCGAAGGTTTGATTACAACATCTTTTTTCCTTTTGTTATTTGACGCGAAATTTGTCTTGCCGCTTGCTTTATTGTTAGTGCTTATCGGCGGTTTATATCAACTCGCGTATTTTAAAAAAGATATTTCTGTGTTAGTAATCAAAACAATAATAATTCCTTTAATAATAGGGGTAGCAATCGGCGCTTATTTGCTTAATAG